>JALUTL010000071.1 GCA_027016475.1 Candidatus Heimdallarchaeota archaeon | reverse complement strand
CAACACCAGACACCTGCAACATGATGCGAGATGACGACGACATCTGCCCCTGTGCCATGGAGGGAATGCTGAAGTTTTTGGGTAGATCCTGGAACATTTCAATCATTGGAACTTTGGGCAACCATCGGCAACTTAGATACGGAGAACTGAAAAATAAATTGGGAAGCATCAGTCCGAAGACCTTGAGTAAGAGATTGAGGGAATTGGAGGACATCGGCATCGTGCAAAGAAAAGCATTTGCTGAGATTCCTCCCAGAGTAACCTATGAACTTACAAAAAAGGGCATGGAACTGCATTCAAAACTCCTTCCCCTGATCATGTGGAGCATGCAGCAGGAGCATGAGTGATCAAAATTTGAGTTAAAGTATTTGTAGCTTCTTTTTTGTTAAACGAATGGCAAAACAGTAAACTGCCTCGTAAAAAAACTTCATTAATTTTCTTGACCAAAAAAACGGTTTTGTATCTTTCTAACATCATTTACGTCAAGACAGCGAATTTTTTCCATTGTTTTGTTTTTCAATTCAAGTAATAAGTTCCCTTCTGAAAGACAAAAAGGGTCATGAGTGGCCATGATTACAGTGGCCAATCCACATTCAGTCAAGGCATTCAGTATTGTTTTTACTTTGTCTCGATTTTTGGCATCAAGGTTAGAGGTAGGCTCATCTATAATTAAAATTTTTGGTTTTTTGAGAACTGCCAAGAGAAGAGCTAGTCTTTGTTTTTGTCCTCCTGAAAGCTGGTATGGTTTTTGATCAAGAATCTCACTTATTTCAAGAAAATTCAGGAGAAAGATAACACCAATCCGAATTTTTTCATCAGTATGAGTCATGGTTGAAATAAGAAGTTCCCTTATGGTCAAAAACGGGTGAAAAATGGCCTCATGAGGGAGATAGAGGATTGCATTAGCAGAGATAGAAATGTCAATTGAGACATAGGGATTATTTTCACCAAACTCTCCCGCCATAATAGAGAGAAGAGTACTTTTCCCCGATCCACTTGGACCCATTACCACCAAAAGGTTGTGTCCTGTAATCTCAAAATGGATATTTTTGATGATCGAATTTTGGGAAGGAAACTTTGTAACGGATACTTGTAGTTGAATTTCTTCTGGAGAAGGATTATCATAAATTTTTTTGAGCGCATTAACTAATTCGTGAAAATTAAATGTAGACTTAATTTTTTTTTGTCCAATATTTTTGAGAATAGCCACCTGTTTGGTGGTATCCAATTCAAAAGCTACTTTTGATTCAATACCTAGTTGTTCGATAATTTTTTGAGGAATACGAACAAAACCTTTTGGATTTACTACAGAAATGTCAATAAATGAAATGTGATCTATTTTTCTTGTAAAATCCGAATATTGCGCAGATATTTCCCCATATTCTAGCAGGTAGACCTTTGATGCACATGAATAGAATCTGGGATCGTGACTAACAGCAAGGATGGTCATACCTTCATTATTTAAGGATTTAAGAATTGAGACAATATTTTCGGCGTTTTCTCGATCTAGCATACCAGTTGGTTCATCCAAAATAAGGAGTTGGGGGGATGATAGAACTGCCATTGCAATGGCAAGTCTCATTTGTTCTCCAAATGAAGAGAATTTCGCTTTTTGTTCTGCTAGATGTGCAAGTTTGAATCTTTTTAGACATTTGAGCATTTCAAGCCTATCCGTTTTGATTCCTTTTGAAAGTGCAATATAATCTAGGTTTTGCAAGAGAGTGAGATCTTCGTAGATCATTTCAAGTGGATTTTGCAATACGAGGCTTATTTCCC
>JALUTL010000070.1 GCA_027016475.1 Candidatus Heimdallarchaeota archaeon | reverse complement strand
AATATTTCCATTCTTTTTTGGGCCTTTAGCTGCCCTTGCAACCTACAACATATCCATGTTGTATTTGTCCTATCAAATCTCGGAGCGGAAAAGGAAAATTGATGCCTCACTTCCAGTTGCTGCAAGTTATATGACTGCCATGGCATCAGCTGGAGTCACTCCAGACAAGATATTTCTTTCACTTTCCAAGGACGACCTTGACTTGTACCTTAAAGAGGATGCAAAGAAGATCGCAAGAGATGTAGAGATATTCAACTTGGACATCATCCGTGCATTGGAAGCAGCATCAAGGCGCTCGCCATCTCCCACATACAGTGCGTTTTTGGAAGGAATAATCAGTACATTCACAAGTGGTGGTGATCTGCAACTGTATCTACAGAACGCTTCCGAGAATCTCATGAGAGAAAAAATAGCTCAGGAAAAGGCGTTCATTGAAAGCCTAGGACTTATGGCAGAGTTGTTCTTGGTTGCTTGCATTGTGTTGCCAACGTTTCTTGTCGTAATCATTGCAATGGTCGCCATGCAGGGGTCGATCGGCCATGATGCACTTGCGGGAATAGTACTTGCAATGGCCGCAGTCATCATTCCTATCCTCCAATCGTTTATCGTAATTATGGTGGATGGAATGCAACCACAGGATTAGGAGGAACTGATATGTCAACTTATGAAGAAGAGCAACTCCAAAAACTAAGAGAAGGCAAGAAACAGACTAGTAAGAACATCATCATCTGGATATTGAGTGTTTTCCTTTCTATGATTGTTATAGCGTTTGGAATAATTGAATACATCAATGACTACACTTTGGTCAATACCAATTCCGGTAGGGTCATAACTAATCCAAGAACAGGTGAGGAAGAAATAGTATTTCCGGTTTTCGGCTTTTTGAGTGTGCCCACAGGAAATCAAGGATTCATTCCCAATACAATCGTTTTCACAGTCCATCACTTTGTTATTTTGGGGCTGATCATAATGATTGGCATTCCAGCTTTTTCAATCTATTATGCTGAATCTCAGAGATTGAGAAAGATTGACAATAATCTTCCTTTCCTTCTTAGGGAGATTGCTGACAGTCAAAGAATTGGAATGCACTTGCCAAGAGCAATCGCCGAAGCCTCCAAAAGAAATTACGGTCCACTCACTCCAGAGCTAAAGAAACTTGCGGCAAAGGTTTCTTGGGGTATACCCTTCAGGGATGCCATGAACTCCTTCAAGGAAAATGTCAAGACCCCATTGGCCAAACAAGCAACAATTTTGATTTTGGAGGCTGAAAGATCGGGTGGAAACCTTGAAGAGATCTTCGAAGCTGCCCAAAAGCATGTACAGGAAATTCTTGACATCAAAAGAGAAAGAGAAGGTCAAATCAAGCCTTACGTCTACATTATATATGCAAGTTTCCTGATTTTCATTCTTGTCATCTATATTCTATTTGCCACATTTTTTGAACAGTTTGGCACCCAAGCGATAGTTCTGAACAATGTCGAGGTTATCCCTATTCCAATCCATGCTTTCAGGAACCTATTCCTATATGTGTTAGTAGTTCAGGGATTGTTTTCAGGGATTACTGCCGGCAAGATGGGAAGCGGTACTGTAAAGATTGGGTTGGTACATTCAACCATTTTGATGTCAATAGCTTTCATCTGTCATCTTCTCTTCATAGCAAAGTAGGATTAACCAAAGAAGCAGGATGAATGGATCAACTTTTCCATATCACTTGCAAAGGATTATTTAGCAGTAAGAAATATCCAATATGAAGATGGCTAAGATAGAAGATGAAATCAATGCATTGAGAAAGGAAATGGCCACCATGAAAAATGAGATGAGCCAAATTAATTTTAATGTTCTGAGATTGATTTCTGAAATCAGCAAAATCCAGCCTGGAATTGATGTGGGATCAGAAGTCAAATCAAGTGGTGCAACAGCCATTGATCTAGGGCCCATTCAGGAAAGGCTTGATGAAATTGCCAACAACATTGTTGATCGTGAAGTAATTGATATGCTGGCAGAAAAGATTGATCAATTGGCTTCAGAAAGAATCAAAGAAGCGCAAGAGACAATCACAAGAGTAACCACCCTGTTCCAGAATGGGTTGGAAATGGTCAAGCTGGAAGCAACACTTTCAGACGTGAAGTCATTATTGGAAGAAACAGTATTGAAAGATTAACGGGATGAATCATGCTCCCCAAGCTTATCAAATCCAAAAAAAGCCAAATTAGAGGTGTAGATTTTACTGTCGCCATGATCATTTTCATGCTGACCATGATCAATGTTCTCGTATTGACAAATGATCTTATCTCAAACACGATACAAAGTACCAATATTGAACGCAACAGAACCAAGGCATCAAAAATCTCATCAAACCTTCTGTTTGGGTCAGGAACAGAGAACTGGGAGACAATTCAATCCTCAAGTTTGGACGGCCTTAATTGGACTATTGGATTGGGAGCGGAGGACAGTTTAAACCCTTACAAGCTGAGCAGGCTTTCCGCATTCAACCTCCAAGATTATTTGCTGAACTATACCCAAATAGGTCGGCATCTGCCAATTGAGAACCGCGTGTATAAATTGGAGTTGCTTTCACCAATCAACAATACTATTCTTTCATTGACAGAGGCAGGAAGCAATTTGGATGTACTTGGAACTGTATCTCAAAATTCTGAAGGGATTGGAAATGTTGAAATTACAATTTACGCCATAAGAGGAACTGGATCTGGGAACTTTACAGTCACGGAGCAGATTTCTACGACAAATTCCACAGGGTATTACTCTGTATCTTTGGTTAACCTACTTCCAGCGAATTTCATAGGAGTGTTGAGTTTTGCCAAGTATTTGGAGACATACCAAGATGTCTCCTACAGCGAATACCTAAATGGAGCAACATTTTCTAGAACTAACGCAACAATTCTCAAGGATTCCACTGGAACACTTGAAACTACCAATTTGAGAGTCGAGAAGGAGACCGGAAATAATCTTTCCCATGTTTGGGTATTCAGTCCTGCTGAAGGCCCTGCATCCGAAAACTATACGGAAATTTCTTCATCCCAAGTTGATTATGGGTTGCCACAATATTACAATCTCAGTAACCTAATCCTTCCACCACAAGACATGATCGTAATATTTTCTCTGCAAAACTCTAGTTTCACCCAAGGTTTCTATACAATTAATGTCATGCCCGTCCTGTTTGACGGAGAGCTGGAAGGCACAATTGCACCTACGGATGAGCCAAATGCAATCTCAAATACTGAAACATTCACTGCCATTGTGCGAGAGGTATTTTTGGTTGCAAGAGTAACGATTTGGGAGGTTGAATTATGAGAGGCAGAAAAAGCCAATTGTTTGTGATTGAGGTACTCATAGCTGTGGGAGTGCTTCTTGTATTGCTATCAACGCTTTTTGCATCGCAGAATTTTTCAGACCCAATTAATGATGACGTAACTTCTGATCAGGTACTTTTAGAGAAGGCAATCAGTTCAGTCAGGACAAGTGGCGCCCTTTATGAGTACTTTGATGCTGCAAGACAGGAATTTTTGAATGGAGGGGACCTTCCATCAACCAATCAAACAGAAATCACTTTAATTCAAGGGATTTCTGCGGCATTACCGTCAAATTTCAGATTTTCCGTCAGATTATATTCCGATTTGTCAAGCAACGGAACATTTACTCTGATAGACCTTGCAAATCAGGAAGTTCCACGTACTGGTGCAGAGCAATTGATCATCTACGAATATTACTCATCGTCACATTATTCTGAAATCTTTGGGCCGGTCTATCACAAATATCGGTTACAGGTAATTGCCTGGAAAATTTGAGGTGAAATTATGCATAGGAAGAAAAAATCACAAATTTTCCTGCTTCTCACGCTCTTGATGCTAACCTTCTTTATCAGCATAACGGATCTGCTTTTGGATATTGACAAGGCCCAATATACAGATCCAGCAGCTGGAACACAGATTTTCATCCAAACATGGGACAATACGTATCAAGCGGTTGTTGATCTGACTCAAACTGCTCTGGCACGGTTTACGCAGTCAACCAACACCTCAAACTTGGACGTTGAAATTTCAAATGAGTTGGACATTTATGAAGACTACCTGCTTCAAAGAGGCTTTACTTTAACGATGTTGTTAAATCAATTAATATTGGACACTTCGCTTTCACCAGCTTCATATGAAATAACAGCAATCTATTCAATTGCCTTAAGGGACGGAAAAAATGAGCTTACTCAAATATTGACCATTAATTCTCTTTTTTCTGCTACTTTTGTTGGTGACATCATCACAGTGCTCAAAACGATCAATGGAGAAAGTGCGCCTATTTCAGATGCCCAAGTGACTGTTATTGCACCGGGCACGTCCACAGTGACAAACTTGAAAGACGGCAGATACAGGGTTTCTGTAATAACTGATTCATTTGAAATAATCACTCCAGAAGGAGTATTGCTTCAAGTCTAGTTTGACAGAAGCAAGAATTAAATATCCTTTTGCGTCAAGGTCTGTATGGCCAAACCAGAAGTGCCCACATGGAAATTGGTTTTGGAAGGGGCTGATGATACAACAGAAACAGATGACTTCTTGCTGGAATTTTTTGATGTATCATCAATTTTAGGAGAGCCGACCCTTGACCGGGCATTTATTGATACAATTGTAAAATTTTCAGTGGAGCATGAACACTACTCCATTTTTCGAAATCTTAAGGAGATTACGTCTGATACAGGGGAAAATATGACTGGTTTAGCCATTTGGGCACTTATGGGCATTGTCAAAGATACTGGACAAAAGATCGGAATTCTTTTCGGCGCATTGGCTGACGGAAGGGTTCATTTGATTGCAGTTTGGCCACGCGATTTCTATGATCAAATTCGGGCGGATTCGTTGCTGATAGACAGAATTATTGAGAAGTTCTCAAACGATCCAAAGTTTTGGGCACAGGTTGATTTGATTATCGGATTTATCTAATTCATCGTTATGAACGAAAGAATTTATTTAAGCAGGTTTAAGCATGATTTTGTAGATGTCAACACCCACCCCCGGAAGTATATTGAAATTCAAGACATTCAGTAATGAAGATAAGGCATATACCATCAAATTGCTTGGAAGTGTAGTAACAGGAATTTTGATGGGAATAGTTTCAGCTATCGTCTATACAAACAGCAATTTAACAATAGGTTTTGTAGGGTTGGCGGTGTATATATTGCAATCCATCGGTTTAGGCCTGTTCCTTAAGAAATACTATAACCTTGATAAAATGAGCAATGGCAAAGCCATACGGCATGGAATTATGATGGGATTTTTTGTGTTCCTCTATTTATGGATTACAGTATTCGATTTCATTGTAGTTCCACTTTAAATTCTCAAAGATACATGAAATGATATGAAAATCGCGTTCGGTTTTGATCCTTCCTTTTTGGACATTCTCGTCAAGGCTCGAAAGCAAAATGGTGAATTGGTGGAAGTTCTTCCAGCACCAGGCCACCATAATAGGCATTCAGAAGTGACATTTCGAGCAGGAGGCAATGGTACAAACATCGCGCGAACCTTTGCGAAAATTGGAGGGAGATGCGAGCTGGTCATTCCCGTAGACGAAACATTTAAGCATGCCCTGTTAAGGGAGCAGGGGCTTTTTGGGTTCGATAATGAAGATTCTCGTGTTAATGTAATTGAGATCAATATGGCAACGCCAAATCAGACTGTCGCAGTAATCTGGAAAGAAGGAGAGATTCAATTCAACCATGTAAAGGGGAGCATTGGTCATCAACATTGGGACAGAATAGTCCATAGCAAGTGGCAGGAAGTCGATGTCAAATGCTATACAAATTGGGGATTAAACCCTCAATCACATGAATGGGTTGCATGTCAAATACTTGCGGAAGCCGGTTATAGCCATGAAGAAATACGCGGTGTTCCGCGAGAAAAAATTGTGGAAAATGCATTGTCAACTGAATTGAATGACAACAAAATACGTCTAGTAGAACCAGGGCTGTTCAAAGACCATGTTGCCAAAAGTGATCTGAACAAACTTCTGAATCGGCTTGCTTCCTAT
>JALUTL010000069.1 GCA_027016475.1 Candidatus Heimdallarchaeota archaeon | reverse complement strand
GAATTGAATGTTTTGACGTCGCCCACTTGGCAGGTAGCCAACCAACTGCTTCAATGATTACCTTTATTCAGGCTGAGCCTGAAAAACGTTTTTACCGCCACTTTCGAATCAAACAAAAAAAAGGCCAGGACGAGCTTGCTTCCATGAAAGAAGTGGCTAAAAGAAGACGCCAACACCTGGCTGATTGGGGCCGGCCCGATCTTATCCTGGTTGATGGAGGCAGGACGCAAGTGGCTGTTTTTCAAAAAGTCTTCCTAAGCTCAACTATTCCAATTGTTGGTTTGGCCAAGCCGGATGATGTTTTGGTGATTAAAATCGGCCGTCAATACAAGCAAATAATTGTTCCCAAAGGCCCGGCTCTTTATTTGTTGCAACGCCTGCGAGATGAAGCTCACCGCTTTGCTCAAAAATATCACCACCACCTTGTCCGCCAAGCTTTAAAAATTAAAAATTAATTTGCACAACCACGATTAAGCTGGCTATACTAAGGAAATGATTAAAAAGATACTTAAGCACTTTTTTATTAACAGTTTGGCGCTTTATTTTGTGGCTCAGGGAACAGAAGGGTTGGTTTTTGCCAAGGGCTTAGAAACGGTTCTTTTGGCCGGTGCAGGACTAACTATTGCTTCACTTTTAGTCAGACCTGTTATTAACATCTTGCTTTTGCCCATTAATTTGGTGACCTTTAATCTGTTTAAATGGGTTTCATCAGCTATTGCGCTTTATTTAGTTACTCTTGTCGTTCCGGGATTCAAAATTAGTCACTTTTTCTTCGAAGGCTTAACCACTAAATGGATTGATCTGCCTCAGATTTCATTTTCTGGCGCCTTGGCTTATGTTGCCTTTGCTTTTGTCATTTCTTTTGCCACTTCATTAATCCACTGGTTTCTTTGAACAAATGATGGCAATGGGGTATAATTTCTGAAGGTTTGAGATGAAACAATTTTTGTTTATTACCCAGGTAGTTGTTGCCGTATTATTAATTGCTGTTATTTTGGTGCAGAGTCGAGGGACTGGCTTTGGCCGAAGTTGGGGTAGTGCGAGCTCCTTTACCCGTCGTGGTCTGGAGCGTATTGTTTTCCGCCTCACCTTTATCCTTTCAGGGATCTTCATCTTAGTCTCAATTATTCAGCTGGTCATCTAACGAAAGCTTTTATGTACAACCTAAGATATTTTGTCCGCCTAATCAGCGCCTTTTTCTCTCGTTTCAAAGGACTTCTTCTTATTGGTGCTATTTTGGGAATCGTTATTTTCTTTTTTGCCAAACTTTTGATGCCAACTGTATTAGGCCGACAAATTGAAAGAGTGGGGCTGACCGGCCGATTTACAAGCAGTACTTTGCCTGATGAAATTTTGGAATTAATCAGCGATGGTTTGACTAAAATCAATGAACAGGGAATTGTTGAGCCAAACTTGGCTAAAGCTTGGGAAACACCCGATCAAGGCAAAACCTGGATTTTTTATCTCAATGATAATCTTTATTGGCAGGACGGCAAAAAAATCAAAAGTCAAGACATTAACTATCAGTTCTCTGACGTTGAGATAGAAAAACCTGATGATAAAACCTTGGTTTTTAAACTAAAAGACCCCTTTTCGCCTTTTCCAACCGTTGTTTCCAGGCCAGTTTTCAAGAAAGGCTTGCTTGGAACTGGAGACTGGCAGGTAACCAAGCTTAAACTTTCCGGCGAGTTTATTCAGGAGCTAATCATTAAAAATAAAAAACAAAAGAAGGAAAAACGATTTAAATTTTATCCAACTGAGGAGCGAGCTAAGCTTGCTTATAAAC
>JALUTL010000068.1 GCA_027016475.1 Candidatus Heimdallarchaeota archaeon | reverse complement strand
GCCTTATATCTCAATTGGATTGCCTTTTCTAGCCTTTCAACATTTCCTTCCTTGAACCCTCTGTTTCCATAGACCTCAAGAAGCCGTTTGCGAGTCTCAGGATTTTTGGCATATTCCAAGATTGGAATTACCTCCGGATATGACATTCCAACAATGAAATTGCCGTTGTCATCCTGCTTGAACGAATTGAGAACTGATTCAGGAACACCTTCAAGGTCTTCTTTACTGAAAGGAACAGTGTCTTTTATTTCGTTCAATGTTTGTTGAAATTCAACGCTTAACTGGGAAAGTTCATTCAATATTTCCTTTAGTTCATCCTGTTTGTCTTTAGGAAGATCCAATCCCATTCTTCGATAATCTCGAAGATACCTTTCAAGAAGCCTCTTTTGTACGTCGTCCCATCCTTCTGTCTTTTCAGCAAGCGGTTTCAATGCTTCGTAAGTCTCTTGTCTCATGCTAAGCTCAATCAGAAACTTTCTGTATTTTTGTACTGCTTCAACACTTGCCTTTCGCACAGCTTCATCAGGAGACACATATGAGGGGAAGTATAGAGATGCAAATCTGTCCCCATAGTTGGCTGACAAGTCTTCTAATGCTTGCAAGGTGTTTTCGAATGTTTTCTCTTCTGCTGGAATCGCTTCAATTTTTTGAATCTCAAACAGAATCTCTTTGATCATTTCATCTATTTGGAATCGTATCTCATCTGGTGACAAATTCCAGTTGAGCTTGTTCAATGTTTGATGAACTTCTGTTGTAAGCTCCCCTATCACTATTCAACGTTCGTAAAAATCCTTATAATAATATCGAAACAGTCAAATTCAAAAGTACATAATACATTTTCAAGAATTAAAGAATTATACATTGGTTTTTTCTGACGTCAATAGATGGATTTATTTTCTACGGTTTAGAAAGCAAATCATGTCTTCCAACTCAGAAGGGAACACCTATCGTTTCAAAGTAGTGCTGCTGGGGGATGCAAGAGTCGGGAAGACTTCCATAAAGAACCGTATCATTGGAAAGAAATTAAGCGACAAATACCATATGACAGTTGGAGCTGATTTTTCACTCAAGGAAATGCGTGGTCATTCTCTATTGATTTGGGATTTGGCTGGTCAAGAAAGCTTTGACAAGATTCGATCCAATTACTACAAAGGTTCTCAGGGAGCAATCCTTGTCTATGACATTACTGAAAGATCAAGCTTTGACAACCTTGCCAAATGGATTGAGGAAATGAGAGCTTATTCTCCGACCGAAGTGCCAATCATTTTGGCAGGAAACAAAGTTGACCTTAGGGATTCATATGACAATTGTATTACACCGGATGAAGGGATTGTCAAGGCGAAATCATTGTCTGACGAGTTCAACAGTTCCGTATTCTTCATTGAAACCTCAGCACTTACTGGCTATAACATTGAAAAAGCATTCAACATGCTGCTTGACCAAATGATTGAGGATGTTCTTACTCAACAGAAGAAAGTATGAAGGGCAAAGAGGCTCATGAAACCCAAGAAAGATTTTCAGATGTTCCTGTTGTTTCCGAAGCGACTTAATGCATGACTTTGGATGTATCAACTATAAAGCACGTTTGATCTAATTTTCTTTACAATTCTGTATCGGTGAACCAATGCAATTTTATTTTTGCTTTGAATTGAACAATCATGCCTTGGACTGATGAAATTGAAGTTGATTTATGGAGAACTGAGAAACATATGGTCAACATCGGAATAAAGAAGCAAGAGGAACATATGTCAAAATCACGGCAGTTTACCAAAGACACTAGGTTTATTGG
>JALUTL010000067.1 GCA_027016475.1 Candidatus Heimdallarchaeota archaeon | reverse complement strand
CTATTTGTATTGTGCAAAGACATATTGCACAGAACAGTGCAAAGACATATTGCAAACGCGTTGCTTAATGTCTTGTTAAACAGTTAGTTATCATAACATAGTAATTCTATCTGTCAAATAGAATTTGTGCAAAGACATTTTGCAAATGGTTTTTCCAACAACTTTATCCTGCTGTATTAATTGACCTTATGTAAATAGTATTTGCGTCACTGATCGTTTTCGTATTGGTTTCGAATCTCTTTCAAACCAATATGGAGGCGTTTATGAATCGATTATCTGAATATCAGCGACGCATTTTTCAAAGGAATCTTGAAATGACCCAAGCTTTACAAGAAGGAGCTCCTAAAACAGAAGTCGCTAACCGATTTGACCTCAGTCTGCGCACTGTATACACCATCTGGAATCACCTTCAAGAGGGCGGTATTGCAGCACTGATTCCCGAAAGTAAGGCGCCGAAAACAAAACCCATGCATGATGACCGGATTATCCAATTGATTCTCTCCATTCGAAAGGAAACCGGCTACGGTGCTATAAAAATTTATGATATGTTACAAACTTATCAGGCTCAATACCAACTTGACAACATCCCATTACCTTCGCCACGAAGCATTCATAACATCTTAAGAGCCAATCACTGTGTCATGACTTCAAAAAAGACGGCTCCCCGAAGAAAGAAAATTCCAGATCATTACCTGATTCGTAATACTCAAAAGCCGGCACATATTCTGGAAGCTGACATGAAAGCTGATCATTATTTGGAAAAGCAACCGCTCATTGTTAATGGCATTATTGACATTTGTTCCAAAGTCGTCACCACCCGCGCAGGAAACTCCCAGGGGACCCTGGATGCCATTCTTACTCTTATTGACCATGTCTATGAATACGGAATACCCGGAATCGTTAAAACAGATAATGACATGGCCTTTCTTGGTCAGGTGAAGGGAACTTCGTTTGGTCTTTATACCCGTTTATGCTTGTATTTGGGGATTGAGCAGATTCTGGTTCCCATTCGCAAACCCCGTTGGAAACCTTTCATTGAAAGATTTTTTCGAACATGGGATGAGGATTTCTTTACACGATATCAGCATCCGGATTGGGACTGTTTCCAGGAGGCGCATCTTAGTTATATAAACAAATACAACACTCAAAGGCCTCATCAGGGACTTAAAGAAGCACTTTGTAATGTCAACAAAATAGTCATCCCCAACCAGTTTCATCAACAATATGCAAGTATCAGAAAACCAGATATCGATAAAGAAGAGTTGATCAGGTTGCTTCAAGCAACAACGTTCCCGCTCGTTGGGGGGCAACTGTCATTCATTCGCCGACTCGCAAAATCAGGAATCATCGAGTTCAAAGGGAATGAATTCCACCTCCCTATTGATTATCAGGGGAAGATGATCAAGGGAACAATCTACATCGATCCGAATCAGAGTACCCACAAAGTTGATTTCTATTTCAAAGACCAAAAAATCAAAACAGATAAATACCGCTATAAGGTATATAAAATCAACGAATTATAGAGTTTGAAATATGTCCTTGCACAAATTCAGTGTAAAAAATAGAAATATTTGATTGCCCTAAGAGCATTTTAAACAATATGTTAATCTCGGGTTTTGAAATATGTCCTTGCACGATTCTGTGAAATATGTTCTTGCACAATACAGTTAATTCCTACACCCGGTAACATTTCGGCGCTCTCCTTATCGGTGGGCAGCAACGGAACGGTATATGTCGGTCTGGAAAATGATTTCGGTTACCTGGGAACCGATTCGATAGGTCAGATGTCCTA
>JALUTL010000066.1 GCA_027016475.1 Candidatus Heimdallarchaeota archaeon | reverse complement strand
GATCTTCACCAGTAAATGGATTCAAAACTACTAACAAAGGTAGACCTTCATTACTGGAGGTAACTTCTATTGCTTCATAGACAGCAAATTTTTCTGGTTGAGTCTCAGCTACTTGAACAGCATGAAGATGCCCTAAACCGGGCATCAAGATGGAAGTTATAAAGATCAAGACTATCCCAATTTTCATGGACGATTTTGCTAATTTTAGATGCCTCCCCTTCAATATAAACCAAGCACTTATTCCGAAAACAAAAAATGAAGCAGCAAGCAGACTTGAAACATAAGTGTGTAAAAAACGAATTATTGTTGAAGGATTTAACACAGCAGCCCAAAAATCAACTAATTCTGCTTTTATTACATTCCCAGAAGAATCTGTAATTAGCTTATAACCAGCTGGTGTTTGCATCCACGAATTTGCTACAATTATCCAAAATGCAGACAACATAGTTCCAATAGCAACAAAGATTGCGGAAATCAATAATGTCCTATCAGATAGACGTTGCCATCCAAAATTAAGTGCTGCTAAAAATGTACTTTCGAGAAAAAAGGCAAATATTGCTTCAGCAGCTAAAGGTGCTCCAAATATGTCACCGACAATTCGTGAATAGGAGGCCCAATTGGTGCCAAACTGAAGTGCCATTGTAATCCCAGTAACTACACCTACAACAAATGTAATACTGAAAATGCTTACCCAAAATTTAGCAATAGCCTTGTCAGCTGGATCCTTTGATTTAACATATTTAAATAAAAACCAAACGTTTAACCAAGAAAGCCCCATCGTTAATGAGGGGAAAATAAAATGATAGGCTATGGTAAATGCAAATTGCAACCTCGATAATAAAACGGCATCCAATTGTAATCACATTTAGGCAATTTTTATTTTACAACTCAATAAACCCAAAATAGACCAAATTAGCCTAGAATTTATCTCAATAAAAATGGACGGATTTGTTCAAAAATTGTTCAATATAATGACAAAAAGGTGAATATCAAGTCACTTTCTAGAACTATTTGCTGATTTTGCTTTTGTCTCTTGTAAAGTCTGTTGAATTGCCTTCCATACACGTTCTGGCGTAGCTGGGATTTCGTTTAAACGCACTCCTGTTGCATTAAAAATTGCATTTGTAATAGCTGGTGCGATACCCATAATAGGTTGCTCAGCCATCCCTTTTGCCCCGAAAGGACCTTCTATGTAGGGTTCCTCAACTATCGCAGGTATTACCTCGGGAGAGTCCACTGATGTGGGGATGATAAATGTTGCAAGATTATCTGTAATAATTTTCCCATTTTCATCCCATAAAATCTCCTCATATCGCCCATAGCCAACACCTTGAACTGCTCCACCTTCTATTTGTCCTTCTGTTGTCACAGGATTTATTGCTTTACCAACATCATGAGCAGCATATATTCTTTTTACTGTCACTTCCCCTGTAAAGATATCGACATCGACTTCAGCGATATTTGTTGCAAATGCATAAACACAATATGCATTTCCCTGACCCTTTTCGCTATCATAGTCAGTTTCCGGGGCTGTCTCCCAACCAGTTGCTGCCAATTCTTTCCGCTTAGAATGTGCAATGGAAATAATCTCTTTAACGGAAATTGATTTAGAAGGATCAGTTTTAGAAAAAACTTCATACTCCAGAAAAGTTAAGTCTTCAAATGGAACTTGTAATTCCTGTGATGCAATTTCTTTTAGTCTCTCAATTAGTTTATTACATGCATCAATAAGAGCTCGTCCAGGAAATGTTGTTGCTCTAGAAGCAACTGTTGGACCAGAATCTGGAACCCTACTG
>JALUTL010000065.1 GCA_027016475.1 Candidatus Heimdallarchaeota archaeon | reverse complement strand
CCTATTACATCGGCTCCGCTTTGGTTGGATGGCTCTATGTAGCAGTCATAATTTTTGGCATAAATAGTCTTTCAAATCCATTGACGGATCCCTTTGCAACCATCCACATATTTGGAACAACCATCCATTTCACTTTGGAATTGCTGGTTGTGGCTTCATGGGCATTTCTATTGGATGCGCCGCATTTGTGGGGAACATTGGCAAGAACTTTGTTTGATCCAGATGAATGGGTAGAACGCAAGGGAATTTTGATTAAATCGTTTGGGTGGTTTTTTTTGGGTCCAATTTTCATCTTGTCACCATATTTTTTGGGAAGTTTTCTTTCATCATTTGGCATATCGATGCCGATTGGGGTTTTGGGATTAGGGGCAATAGTCTTTTTAGTCTTTTTTAGGTTGTGGGCCTACTATCATGTAGTAAGACAGCATTGGGGCTTCTTTAGGCTCTATAAAAGGAAGATGAATGACTATGAAGCATTGTCAGAAAAAATTGACACTTGGTTCTTCAATTTGAGCCTTTATCTTCCGTTGGGAATTTTTATGACAAGTACATACTTTTATGAAACGCCAGGATTTGAATCCATCAATTTGGGGTTGAGAACACCAATTTATAACGGACTAAGCATTGGAAGCATACTTTATCCTGCCCTTTGGGCCATTTATTTTGTGGCTCTAGTTGGTTATGTCGGATTTCAAATTTATCTGTACTTTCAGGGCAAAATATTGAATGGATCAAAACTTCTCTACATGAGCCTGATTGTCCCTTTACATTTGGTTGCCTTCATTCACCCCATCTTGGTTGTCTTTGTTACTCCCATAGTGACTGTCGGACACAATATTCAATATCATGTAATAGTTTATGAATACGGAAAGAAGAAGTATGAAAAGCAGCTAAGTCCACTGGAGACAAAGAAATACAAATGGACAAGGCTGATGTTCAAAAATGTTGCAGTCTATTTTATGTTCGGTTTCCTGTTCACTTTTCTGTTTTATCGAGGGCCTTTGATCGCAGGGTTGGAAACAATGACTGGATTGCAGTTGGATGGTCTTCTGTTGAATTCAATTGGAATGATGGCAGGAATAAAGGATCCTATTCAATTGAATCTTGGGCAAAGAACATTCGCGGCATTTTTGTTGGGATGGGCGATGCAACACTATTATTTGGATTCCAAAATTTGGAGAGTTTCAAAGGACAAAAAATTGCAAAAGGCGTTGGATTTGGAATGATTACTGCAAGGAAAGCAGGGCTTCTGCCAAATCACCGTTGGATTTTATGAGGGCTTCCTTTGCCTTTTCTTTAGATACACCAGCCTTGTCTGCTATGAACTCGATGTCTGTTTCTGAAACGGTAACTGAAGGAGTCTCTGTTGATGTCTTTTCCTCTGCCTTTGTGGGAGATCGTCGCTTTTCTCCTTCAGCGGTGATTGTGTATATGGACTGCCCACCAATGTTTAGCAATTGTACTTCCGGTTGGATTAGAATTATTTCTTCAGTTTCAGTTTTGATGACAACTTCTTTTACACCATCAATGTTCTTGACATCCATTCCACCCATTGCTTTTTTCATATGTTTTGGAGACATTCCAGGCAAAGCACCCTGTTGCCTTCTGGCTTCACGTCTTGCCTTTCTTCGAGCGCTCATACCAAAAGAAGACGGTAAAACTATTTGAATGTTGTTTTCATAAAACATGCGAGTTGGTAGGACAAGCATTATTTAGTTTTTTTAAATAATGATCTCGTGGCAAGAACACAGACACCAACACCCTCAGACATAAACAGAATTGCCCATGTCCTCAAATTTCAATTTCCTTCAGCGGATTTCAAGTCATTGTTGGCACATGATGATTTAAGGGTAAGCTATTCCAAGAAAACAAAAAGAATCAACCACATCTTTCTTGGAGATACCATGCTTTTCAGCCTTCGGGCAACAGATGGTCGATTTATTCCCACAATTCATGGAGCGAAGCATCTTCTTGACATGGGGCTTTCTGACAACATAATCAAAGTTGCAGATGAAGCTGTTGATTTCGTCAAACGAGGCAAATCCCTGTACAATAGGCATGTATTGGAAATCCTTGGAGAAATATCACCAAATTCCGAAGTTGTGCTAGTTGATTCTTCCATGAACTTGCTTGCAGTCGGCACAGCCATGCATCCCGGTTATGCTATGCTGGAGTTGAACCATGGTGTAGCTGTGAAGCCGAAACATTACTTCAAGGACTAGTCAAGTCCCATAACTTTCTTTGCAAATTCCCAATGGTGCTCGTCCACGAGCTTCAACTGGCCAACAGCCTCACTTAACGGCACAGGTACAATTTGTGTGCCCTTCAGGGCAGGCATCATTCCAAATTTTCTTTCATGAACCAAGTCGGCAGCGGCAATTCCCAACCGGGTGGATAGAACTCGATCATATGGGCTTGGTGGCCCACCTCTTTGCAGATACCCCATAACAATGGCACGAGAGGAAAAACCAGCTTTTGATAGCTGTTCAGCAATTTGCTCGCCAATTTTGAGCTTGTCCAGTCGAACGTGACCAAATTCATCAGTTTCAACACCAGTAACATCCAAGTTTTCAAATTCATATCCTTCAGACACAGCAATAAGGGCCCAAGAAGTTTCTTCCTTTTCGAATCTCTTTTTGACAATGGAAAGTACAGTTTCCATTGACAATGGGAATTCAGGAATCAAGATTACGTGTGCTCCGCCAGCAAGTCCAGCATAGAGGGTTATCCAACCAGCATGCCTTCCCATCATTTCAACAACCAAAACCCGGTTATGGGATTTGGCAGTGGTCTTCAGCTTGTCCAACCCATCTGCTGCAATGCTATAGGCAGTGTTGAAGCCAAAGGTATAATCAGTGGCATCAAGATCGTTGTCAATTGTTTTGGGGACACCAACCATTGGCAAACCTTCTCGAGTAAGCTTGTTTGCCACTCCCAGTGTATCGTCTCCACCAATGGCAATTACGGCATCAAACCCGTTTTCCTTGAAGGTATTTTTGATTTGGTCAACGCCATTTTCTCTCTTGAAAGGATTGGTTCGGCTTGAAAAGAGGATCGTCCCACCCATATCTATGAGAGAATCGTAGTCATAAGGGACCTCTATAAATAAGCCTTCCATCAATCCTTTCCAGCCGTATTTTATTCCGACAACCTCATGCCCGAGGGAACGGGCACGAATCGCAATGCCACGTATCACAGCATTCATTCCCGGAGTGTCTCCGCCTGATGTAAGAATTCCAATTTTCATCGCTTGCACTTTCTCATTGGTTGTTATAAAGTCTTAGGGAATATTTCACACAGAATGAAAAGGAATTATGAGAAACTCCTGCTCAAGAACATTATAGTCTTTTTGACGTCCTTTGTTTCCGATCTTTAAGCGTATGAATTGCAATTACCTACCAAGTTTCAATTTGGAGTCCAAGAATTTTTTCAAAACGTTTTAAGTTTTGGGCAATGATTCAAAGTGAGTTTTCTAGCGCAATAGAAGCAATCAAGGCATCCTTTAAACCAATAGGTTGACTAAGCCTTTTCAGGGAATTTAAAATGGCAGCCGCAGTTACAGCAGATTTTTGATCAAAATTGAAGACCATTAAACCATCTAGGAATCCCCGTGTTTTTTGTATCCTTTTCCCTCCTACGTTTTCTACCTCGACTATCCCAACATAAAGCTCTAAAGCATTGATTGCAGTTGTAGCCAATTCTTTTTCCTTGCGGACTAATTCTCCCTTTTTTTAATTGTCCTCTTTTCTCCATTCAGGAAGTCTATAATGAAATCGCTATCCAAACATAGCATCAAATTCGTCCTCCAGATCTTTTGTCCTGTTTTTTACGATCCTTTTCTCATCCTCAGAGAGATTCCAGATTCCTGCAAAATCCATTAGGTTAGTAGAGGAGGAAGTTATTCTTTTAATTACGTCTGAAAAAGATTCTTTCTCCCTTTTCATTTTTTGAGCCGGTTGTATGCCTCTTCATCTAAGCTATTTTTTCATCGGCATACATGTATGTGTATGGGGCAATATAACAGCTTCTCATTTCGTTTAGCTTTCCTGTTTAATCTCCTGATTATTGTGAAAAAATTCCCTAATTGTTTCCTCCCTCTTTAGAATTCAACTGTCAAAATATGAACTTCACGCTGAACTTTGACGCTGACGCTTAAATGTTTCACGGAATTTCTTTTTTTCTGCCGAGGGATAATATTTGATCGTGTTTTCCAAACTTTCTTTAGAAAACAAGCCAAGATGTTGCTCAATAAAATAAGTTGCCTGAGACCTATCTTTGGATGATATCTCTCGTATCAGCCAACCAACAGCAGTTTTTGCAAACCTTTCAGTTCGTTTGATCAGTACTTTGCACGATTCCAATATTTGATCAAAATACAGCTCCTGATTCTTGATTGATGAAAACGTCACAACGGATGATCTTGCCTGCCATACATTGGAAGAGTTACCCATTTCGAAATTTATTCTGCACATGAGCTTCCATGTATTTCGATCAAACGACGAAGCACCCTTACGCAAAACCAATCACAGGTATTCCAATCAAAAATCAGTTGGTTTTCAAAAAGATCATTAAATCTTTCAAGCAAGTAAAGAAACTCGAATCGTTCCAGCAGGAACAGTTGTAGCGTGAGGATTCCTGCCAGCTTTTCTTCCGCAATGTCTTTTTCAAATAGCAGAAATGACATTTCCAGAAGATCAGAATCCGACATCGTGTGTTCCTCCACCCAATTTTTCAATTCACCCCTAATCTGTGACATTGGCACACCATAGAATCCAATAGCTCCTTTCATGTAATTCTCCCACCAGTCTTTTTTCTCTTGACTTCCCAAAAATGCCAATCGAAGGCAAAGGTTATCCACCAGTCTTTCAATTTCCATCAACAATCATTGGACAAACAGCTTATTTGCTTTGCACCTTACGACTAAGCTAAATTCCAAGAGAGTTCTGGTATCAACATTTGTGAATAAAACCAAGGAAACGTCCGATTTCAATACAAAAAGGGGATTCAAAATGATGAAAAATTCTAAAATGCAATTATAGAATATTCTCAAGTCAATTATCAGATTGGTTTTGCTTAAGCTTCAATCTGTTGACAAGTTCATCAATCACTTCCTCATGTGAAAGGTTGGGTGAAATAAGGGAAATGTTCTTGATTCCTGGAAACAAGTCCGGGTCAACCTTGTCTGCCAATAGGAAAAAAGAGAACAGTTCAGGTGGTCTGCAAAAAGAACCTCAGAATTTTATTCCGTTGAAATTCTTCAGAAGAAGCAAGGTAAGCAAAATACAATGTGTTGTTGATCTCTATGTCTAGAATTTCCATCCCAGACAATTCAGACTGTGACATGTAATCATATTTAGTTTGTTTCCTCTTGTATTCACTTAAAAAGTATTCAAATGAATTTTTGGAATCGATATTCGGAAACAGAAGAGCTCCACCCGCACCCATTTTTCTTTTTATCGGCATTGTTAATCCTCCACTGTTATTCTTTTGTGGAAATAAAACAAAATTAATTGTTTTTTACAGGACGCTGCGATTTTCTTTCCAATAAAAGTTTCCAAACACCCACCTCCTGTTTCAACAGATTCTGGTTCGTCTACTTGTAGAGCCAGAAGAAGATTCACAACTTTTGTACCCCAATACTGCAAAAATTATGTGATATCTGCTGTCTTTCAAGATGGTTCCAACCAAAAGAATTACTGAAGCGGCACCTATCATGAACCAAGCTCTTTCTTGATCCGTATGCACTAACATAAGAGAATTATCTTCAATTTCATTTTTCACTTCGTAATGATATTCATATCGATTTTCATCTAATGAGCACTTAAAGCGAAAGTATCCAGGTTCTTCAATCAGTGGACTATACGTGCCTGAAGGATCACAGGATCCATCTTGTTTTTGTCGCAGAATATGCATCACTTCGATATTGGTGATAAAACTTAATAATGCTACTACTACCATCAGCAAAAGTAACATGGCTGAGCATTATCGTTAAAAGGAAGAGAGCAATGATCCGTTCTTTTTTGGCTGATTGAAGTCTCATAATTATAAAAAAAAACATATGTACTCTATCAGAT
>JALUTL010000064.1 GCA_027016475.1 Candidatus Heimdallarchaeota archaeon | reverse complement strand
TCTCTTTCCTCCACTATCTTTGTAATGGCAGGAGTCAATTGCTGGATTGCAAGCGGTGTCAATTTTTCATAAGGGATTCTGCCAATGATTGTTTCAACCTGCTCCCTGTTTTCCTTGGTTATGTTCAGTTTGTCCTGAAGCATTATGGTGTTGTCGGAATTGGCAACCAGCTCGAGCAAAGTAAACCACTTGGTTCCAATTGCCTGGATTAAGGTTTTGTTCTTGTATTTGTCATGTCGATTGATTGAATTTGGTGGAAGGATGTCCAATACAATTGCTTCTTCCTCATACTTTTTGGTTCTTTGGGAAGGATCATGCTGCCTCCTTTGGGTTTTGCCATGACGCGAGGAACCTGGTTCTTGATTCATAGTTTCACCTTAACCTTTTTTGATTTTGATCCATGCAAATGGACTCGTCCAAGTAAAACTTGTATTACGTTTATTTTAAAAAGGCACATAATAAATATTGTCCCTATCGAATGAAAACATGAGGAAAAATAAAAGAAAAGCGGTTATCACAAAAGATCTTCTGGAATGTCTTCCGGCATTTCCTTGTCTGGTTCATCAAAAAATTCCTCTTTCAGATTTTCATCCTCTTCCATCTTGTCCTTGTCAAGCCTCGGTACGGACATGATTTTTGCAACAATTTGTTCCAAGACTTCTGTTTCCATTGTTTTTGATTCAGGATCCAGCAGAACCCGTGCTTCATCGATGGTGTCAGGCAGATAGTTTGCCAAAGTTATTGCTCCCTTATCTGAAATGTTGAAGGTATTCATAAGATCCTCAACCAACTCGCGAGCAATATCCGCTGAAATTTTGGAAATCAGATTTGCATGATCCAAAGCGACACTTTGCATGTAGGTAAGCTCCTCATCATTCTTTTCTGCATCCCTCTTCCTCGCAAGAAGTAACTCTCTCACTTCTGGAATCGATACAGGAATTGATGAATGAATTTCTTTTGGCATAGTCTCACCCAATGCTACTCTTCCACTTTGGCCGCACGCAAATGCTCAGGATTTGCAATCACTTTGTTTTCCTTATTGCCCTTCTTTACTGCAACGATGTAAGCCTGTCCCTGTTTTGCTAACACTGTTCCCTTCTTCCCATGAAAACGACGGTGGGGCCTGCCCTTTTGCGATTGGGAATTCAAAATGATATCCACTTTCTGACCAACTTCAAACGGTTCAAGCAGATATCTAAGAGATCGGAGCCCCTTTTCACGTGGTGCTCGACGATACAGTTTACGAGTACTTGAATCATAACCTTTGGATCTTTGCATGATAGTGCACCTATACAATCTACTTCTGACCATATTCTTTTAATACAATTCGATTGAGCGCGGGTATCCAATCAATTTTTGGAAAAAACCTCCAATGGAAAATCACCCTAAAATACTGATGAATAATCTAGACATGCACCATACGAAAAAAAATACTTCCCTGAGAACATGCAGGTAATATTTAATATTGACTAGAACATACTTTCAGATTCAATCGTAAATTTCTAGTTTTATCATGGAATCTCCAATTGGTTCGGAATTCAGTAGTACTTATATCATCTTGGAAATGGTAACAAAGTAAAGCAATCATCACAATTGGATTAGTGTAGACTGAATGAGACCAAAAATTTGGATCCAAAAACTATGGAATCCGTTGAACGAATTTTGTGTGAATTTCTTTCCAGCTGAAGGCGCGCCTTCCTTCTTCATCAAAGTTAAAAGGGCTAGGAAAAGTACTCAGGTGAAGCAAATTGGATCAAGATTTATGAAACGGAATCCAGAACAAAACGAACCGCCCCACCCCATGTCTTCACTAGGA
>JALUTL010000063.1:11532-16829 GCA_027016475.1 Candidatus Heimdallarchaeota archaeon | reverse complement strand
TCCTTCTTGAAGGACTTTTTGATTTGAGTATACAAACACTTGAAAGCATTTTCTTTCCATCATTTCTTCGAATTGTTCTTGATTTCTTTTTCTTTGTTGTTTCATTTCAAGAAACACTTAATATTCAGTTGTATTTGCAGTTAGTTGGTATAGTCCTATCATTGTATGTTCTGCTTGCAAACATGCTGTTTTCAAGATCTTGGTCTTTAGAAGCCAATTTAGATCAAATTAATGAAGTTTTTGTGAAGCGGAAAAAAGTTCTGAAACAATGGCAAAGATTGGCGATAGGTATCTCTCTGATTGGTATTATTCTACTGAATTTTTTTCAACCAAGCCTAGGTTTTTCAATAACCTTCCTAGGAATTTTCACTCTAGGGAATTTGATATTTAAAAACGAGCATCTGACGCAGCTTTCTATATATGACAAAAACGGACGGCCGATCGCTTCTGACCTCACTGTTTCTAATCTGGAATTGAGAAGACTGAATGCATACTTTTCTCGTCATTTTGGCTATTATGTCAGAGAAGGTGATTTTGATCATCGTCCTGATTGTTGGATTGATATCACCAAGCACTCTTCCATAGAATATGGTGATTTTTCTTTGTTAAGAAAAAATCTCCCTCTTGCTGAAAAAATTGGCATGGTCTTGGCGGGAACTATTTTTCTCTATTCCATACGGCTTTTATTTGTAAGGGGTGATGATGTTCCAACAATAATTGTTTCATTTTTCATAATCTCAGTGTGGTTTGTATTCTACTATTGGGTTTCGCAGAGGTTAGTTTCAATTATTCTCAAACAAAGCCCCTCCACATTCCTTTTCTTTTCTCCTAGAATCATCGGAATTGCTGCTCCTACTTTTCTTTGGGTAAACCGCTTCAACAAATTCGGAGAATTCAAAATTAACCAACAATCCAATAGTCGCATATTTCGTCAGGATAAATTTCAAGGTAAATCAATTCAGTGGATCAGGATAATTGGAATTGTTGCAATAGTTCTGGCATTCTCCATTACTGGTCAATGGATACGATTTGGTGCCATCAACTTTGAGGGTGTTTTCAAAATTCTGATATATTTTGGAAGCTTATTCCTGAGAAACGTTACGTCTTTGTTAAATTCCTCAATTGCAATTATTCTACTTGTTGCAGGTTTCGTCTGGCTTATAGCTCTTTTTTCCATTCCAGCACTCACTTTGTCTTTTCTTCCAAGTTATTCTATAACTTTTGATAGATTGACCACAATTGTGCAGACTACACCGAACGAGAAAGAAGCTCTTGAAATCAATAAGGCAATGATTAACTTCAAAATTTTCCATCCTCAAGCCCGGCTTCCTACATCAATAGAGACAGGAATACTGAATTTGTCCATAGACTACATTGGGAATGAGGAAAGGGCGATTCTCCTTACAATCGGTGAACACGAGCATATTGTGGATTTTTCAAAAAGATTTGTGAGACCTCAACAAAAACCAATCTCAGTTAAGTTTGACCGTTCCCAAAAGGAGGTAGTCATTCCTGTCACAATTTTCCATGTAACCGACCAAAGTTTGACTAGGGTGTCATCATATCACTTGATGCCTTTTCTCGCTAAGGATGCCGCCATTTACTTGCCGAACAATGGAAAACTGATTTTTCATACAGTTAAATGCCTTCAGAAATGATGGAGTAACCACTTTATCAATCCTTTTTAATAGGTAAGCCTTAATTGTACTTGATGATTAATTTAGGTTCTGTGGAAGTCTTTGTGACAATCACCCCTCAAGCAAAGGAAGAGCTTGAAAGACAGCTGAAACTTACAGAGAATGACAATCTATGTGTCCGTATCTTTGTGATGATAGACCGCTATGCTGGTTTTGCATACGATCTGGAATTTTCTGAAAGGAATGAAAATGATTATTATGCGAAGGTAGATGGCATACCAGTTGTCGTTGACAGAAGTTTTTTGGAATATGTCAAAGGAATGGAAATCGATTATGACAAAGAAAAACATGAATTTTCCTTGATTAACAAGAAACCTGCCTATAACTGTGTGCCAGGATCCAAATATGAATGTCCCAGTTGCAACCTGTATGAAGAAGCTAAATCAAAATTGTAGCAAAAGCTAGGTAAATTCTGAGGTTAAATTTATCGATTAATATTAATAATTGTATGATTTTTGGGAACTTGGAGCGATAGTATGACTGAGGTATCCCAAAAGGTATTTGATCCCGTGAAACCCCAGAACAACTTCCCTGAAATGGAAGAACGAATTTTGAAGTATTGGAAGGAAAATCAGCTCTATTTCAAAATTCAGCAGGAACGAGCGAACACTGCTAAGAAATCGTGGACTTGGTTGGAGGGGCCTCCTACAGCGAACGGTCTCCCGCATGCAGGGCATGCATTGACTCGGACACTCAAGGATGTGATGCTTCGATTTCGGACAATGCAGGGATATCATGTAAAACCAAGAATTGGAGGATGGGACTGCCATGGACTGCCAGTTGAACTAGAAATTGAGAAGAAAATGGGGTTCAACAGCAAACAGGATATCGAAAACTTTGGAATTGAAAAATTTAACGAACTTTGTCGAGAAAGCGTTTTGATGTACGAAAAAGAATGGAGGGAAATGACAGAAAGGGTTGGTTTTTGGCTTGACTTAGATCGACCATATATTACAATGGATGATAACTATATCGAAAGCGTTTGGTGGTCTCTGAAAACCTTGTTTGAGAAAGGCCTTCTCTATAAAGGAGTTAGAGTCGCTCCTCTCTGTACACGATGTGGTACCACCCTTTCAAGCCATGAACTTTCTCAGGGATACAAGGAAGTAGTAGATCCCGCGATTTTTGTTAAATTTGAAGCAATAGACAAGGATTTAGAGGATGTCAAATTCTTAGCTTGGACCACAACTCCATGGACTTTACTTTCAAATGTCATGCTTTCAGTTCATCCAGAAGTGGATTATGGAATTGTTGAATTCAAAGGAGAAAAGTTCCTGGTCGCGGTTCCCTTGATTGAAAAAGTATTCAAGAAAAAATTGAAACCAATCAAAGTTTTCAAAGGAAAAGACTTGGAGTTCAAGAAATACAAACCTCTGTTTCCGTTCTTTGAGCATTTGAGTGACAAGGCGTTCTTTGTCACAGTTGCGGATTATGTGACAACAGAAGATGGGACTGGCATTGTTCATTCTGCACCGGCGTTTGGTGCAGATGATGCCGAAACAGGAAGGAGATATAATGCGCCGGTTATCCAATGTGTCGATATGAATGGAAAATTCACTAGTGATGTACCTCCTTTGGAAGGGTTATGGGTTAAGGATGCTGACAAAAAAATTATAAAAATGTTGAAAGAAGAGGGCAAACTATTCAGGCAGGAAACCTATGAGCACCAATATCCACACTGTTGGAGATGCGATACTCCCCTCTTATATTATGGAACGGAATCTTGGTTTATTGCAATGTCTAAATTACGAGAAAAATTGCTGGAAAATAACTCCAAGGTAAAATGGCAACCTAAATACATCAAAGATGGCCGGTTTGGAAACTTCTTGGAGAACGTCGTTGATTGGAACCTTTCCCGATCACGATATTGGGGTACGCCTCTTCCCATTTGGGCTTGCAATTCATGTGACAACATTGAGGCTATTGGAAGCAAGGAAGAACTTTCCTCGAAGGTGAGCGGAAACCTTCCTGAAAAATTTGAGTTGCATAGGCCTTGGGTTGATATGGTTACATGGGAATGCCAAAAGTGCAACAACGGCAAAATGGTGCGTGAAGAATATGTCATTGACTGCTGGTATGATTCTGGAAGTGCACCTTTTGCCCAGTACCACTATCCTTTTGAAAACGAGGATCAATTCAAGGAAGATTTTCCCTTTGATTGGATCACTGAAGCAATCGATCAAACTCGAGGTTGGTTTTATACATTGATGGCAGTCAATACTGCATTGTTTGGTGTTTCCCCATACAAGGCAGTACTATGCATGAACCATGTCGTTGATGAACATGGGAGAAAAATGTCGAAGAGCAAAGGAAACACAATCAACCCCAAGGAACTCTTTGATACTGTTGGAGCCGACTCAACGAGGTGGTATCTGACCAAGAGCCCTGCCTGGAATCAAACGCGTTTCAGTGTAAATTTGGTTCAAGAAGCCCAACGGAAAATGTTGAACACCTTGTGGAATGTTTACAGCTTCTTTGTGACAAATGTTAACGTAGATGGATATATCCCTGAAAACCAGACTGATTTCAATGAACGTCCAGAAATGGATCGATGGATTTTATCCCGTTTGCAAAATGTAATCCGGGATGTCAAATTTGGACTTGAGGAAATGACATTCCATACAAGTGTAAACACTCTTGACTACTTCATTATAGAGGAACTGAGCAATTGGTATCTTCGAAGATCAAGACGGAGATTCTACACTGAACAATTGAACTTTGACAAAAAGTCTGCTTATGATACGCTGTTTGAGGTTCTTACAACCCTTACTAGACTGTTGGCTCCATTTACTCCTTTCTTGGCTGAAGAAATGTACCTAAACCTTGAAGGAAGAAGAAAAGAAACTGGCATCATTTCGGTTCATGCTGAACTATTCCCCGAACATGATGAAACAAAAATTGATGCTAAACTTGAAGCAAAAATGAATTTGGCGATAAATGCTGTCATTGCCGGACGAGCTGCAAGGGCCAAAGCAGACATCAAACTTCGTCAGCCTCTTCAACATTTGATAATTAGCTATGACACCCAAAAGGGATCAATCGATGACCTTTTACCTGTCATTGCTGAGGAAATAAATGTCAAGGGAGTTAAAGTATTAGAGTCAGATGAAGGCTACTTGGATTACCAGTTGCTTCCAAATCTGAAAATACTTGCTCCAAAGGTGAAAGGTGAAATTACCGCAATAAAAGATTACCTTTCATCAATGCCATTCAAAGAGGCAAAGGAGTTTGTAACCTCATTGAAGAAAAATGGAACAGCATCTCTCACAATCAATGGAAAGCAATGGGAATTTTCAACTGATGAGATACTTATAACGGAAACCGCAACGGAAGGTTATTCCATGGGTGTTTCTGGAGGCGTTTCAGCATTCGTCTCAACAGAAATCACCCCTGAACTTCGAAAGGAAGGTCTCGCAAGAGAACTCGTTAGAAGAATACAGGAAATGAGGAAATCAGCAGGCCTTGACTTCGTCGACAGAATCGCTATTTCCATTTCAACCGATGATGAAGAGATTAACCAATCATTCAATGAATTTAAAAAATATATCATGGAAGAAACCCAATGTGATCAAGTTGAAAATTCGATCGCGGACGGTTATT
>JALUTL010000063.1:0-11522 GCA_027016475.1 Candidatus Heimdallarchaeota archaeon | reverse complement strand
AACTTGGGATATACAGGGCAAAAATGTTGCAATCACTATAGAGAAAATTTGAAATTTTATACCTCTTTTTGAATGTTTGAGCTTCTTACTTCCCTGTCAACCCAATCAACATCTGCTTTAGGGTTCACTGTTTTCATCAGAATCTTGAATAAAATCGCTTCTTCGTCAGTAAGAACATCATCTTGCATCGCAGTGAAATATGCTTCAGAATATATTTCCTCTTCAAGATCCAACAATTGATTTCTTTCTTCTTGCGTGATTACTCCATCTTCTATTGCATTCTCATAAAGTTCCTCATAACTTTCCAATGAAGATGTGACTGTGTCAATTATGGCTTTCTCATCTTCTGTAATCTGACCGTCTTCTTTTGCCTTCTCCCATATCAATTGCAAAGCTTTTCTGAGAAGTTCCAATTTATGTGAATCCTTGTCCACAACAATAAACAGGTCATATCCATAATAAAGATATCCATTTTGAGGAATTAACCTGTGAGGAATGCCTTTGAAAAGTGAAGGCGCGGTTTTTTTTCTAGGATTGACAAGGTTTATATCCTACCAAGAAATATTTTATACAGTATACAGTAGCTTCAAAGGGGCACGCTTTTGACACACATCAGCCCGACTCTTTCAGTACCAATTATTCGAGAAATGCGCCAAACAGATGCAGAGAAGTTAGTAGACCTTATCTTAACCAATAAAGAGACAATGTTTTCTCAAATCTTTGATAAGACCCATAAAAACATCAAAAATTTTCTGATACAATATTTCATTGGAAATACACAAGGAATCTATGTTCTATTGGAAGGGTTGGACATAATTGGTGCGTTCAAGATAAGATTCCATGATTCTCCAGAATCAAACTCAGTAGGGTTTAAAACACTTATCAGAAATTTCGGCTTTTGGAAAGGAATAAGGGCTGGACTTCTCCTGTCATTTTGGGATGAATATAGGCCAAGACATCATGAAGCATTCATTGAATTTATGGTTATTGATGAAAAGTGGTTGGGAACTGAGGCCAGAACCTTGCTTGTGAATAAGGCCAAGACTCTTGCGAAAGACGCAGATGCAAGATTCATTTCATATTTAGTCAGCATTGATGATTACAAGCTTTTGGCGAAATACGAAAATTACGGGTTTTGGGAATACAAGAAAATTTCCTCCTTGATGGCCCGCATGCTTAAATCCCAATACAAATGGAGAAAGCTCCTTGTTCAGGTCAGTGACGAACCATTTACTGTAAAAGGAAAAGTCCTCAAAAAAGTAAAGGATGTTCGGGATGTTTGGATAAGAAGAAAAGAAGAAGTGTTCTTCGCAACTAGATTAGCAACGGGTTTGACTGCTGTTCCAATTATTGCAGGCATGCTGGCTTACTACAAAGGCTATCCAATGGCAGCATACGGTTGGATGGTTGTGATCGCGGCGCATCTGATAGGAGTTGTCCTCGTTTATAAGCAGGTTGAATTTGGACGAATAGCACTTTCAGTGGCAGTTATTTTGGAAAGTGGAAACATGGTTTTACGGGCTCTCGGAACAACTGTTTGGACTGACCGAACATGGCAACTGACATTGGCCTCGATTAACTTGTACATTGCTTATGTAATGTTGTTTGCCAATAAAGTCGCTCCAGCAAGGGAAACCGGATCAATTGAAATATCAAAACTGGTCTGAGGGATTGGAAGAAATCATAATGGTTTTGCAAGAGCCGAGTTTAAATTTTGCATCAAAGAGATTCAGTAGAATAACACATATTAAGAATAAAATCAATACTAATCGAGATGGAAAGAGTATTGATTGTTGATGATTCTCCATTGAACCGTCTGGCCTTGAAAAGATATCTGTTAGAACTCGGTCACGATGTTCTGGAAATGGTTGGAACTGCTGAGGAAGCCATGGAACTAATCCCCAAACTCCAACCGACATTGGTTACAATTGATCAAGTTTTGCCTCGCCAAAACGGAACTGCCTTGGCCAAATTCATAAACGATTATGATGATCAGAACGGAAGAAAGACAAAAATAATAATTATATCTAGCGAACCTATCAGAGAGAGCGTGAAAAGAACTATTCGTGTTGACAAATATATCATTAAGCCTGCAACACTTTCAAAACTTGAAAGAGCGATTGCAGCCATCCCCTAATCCAAAAAGTGAAGCAACGAAGAATTTCCGTTAATAGGGATTGAATTCAATTCAAATGGACGTTCCTTGTACAATTGAATCGGTTTTGCAGAAATGTTGCATTTCATCTGGAGATGTGACGCGAACTCTTTGCTGTATGCATAATGTGTAAGAACAAATTTAGGTTTTATTTGATTAACAAATGAAACCAATTCTTTACAAGATGAATGTGTTGTCAAAGCAACAGTATAATCATATTTCCTGAATGGGAATCGGGCAGATTGGCCTGTTACTATAGCTCTTGAATATGGATTTGCGATAAATGAAGGAATCTGTTTCAACCCACGCGGGAGCAAAATAATTGCATTTGGGTTATCAATCACTGATGTTTCTGTCAGGCTTTGATATGACAATGGTATACCTTCCTGTCGATAAACCTTTGAAATTCGTTCTATGCGTTCATGAACCAAAATTGGAATGTCTGACATCTCATTGAACAACCGGATAAGCTCTTGAGCCCCTCCCAACTGTGCAACATTGAAAATTGGTATTTTGCCCTGAGAAAGCGTTTTCAAAGCCCAATTTAACAAATTCATCCTTGCAGTGGCACGATTGGGGAGATTCAGGCTAGGATGTCCATATGTTGTTTCCATTATCAGTAAATCAATTTCTTCTTTGGGAATTGTCGCTCTCGGAACAGTCAACAAATTTTCTAGGCAAAAATCTCCTGTAAATAAAATTGTAAAATTTCCTCTCCTTATTAACACCTGTGCAGCACCCAAGAGATGGCCTGCCGGGATTAACTCTACCTCAAATCCATTTGTTTCAAATGGCTCATGAAACAAAACTGAAGTGTTGTTCCTGATACGTGTTTTCGAGGACTCCAAAAACAATTTCTCGGATGCAGATGTTGAAAAAGTTTGGCAGTCGCTTGCAAAAGAGGCTGAATGATCACTGTGCGAATGTGTTACTATCCCATGAAATTTTATCGGGAGTTTAGCAGTCTCCGCATCCAAAACCAACTTATCTGAACCAGATTTCAAAATAATCCCGCGGTTATAGAAAACCTCCACATCAGAATTTTGTCCACTCTCAATTTAAACTTAGTGATGTCATATTAAAACGGTAAGTACATAGCTCAAATACACAAAAAAGGCAATAAGAGAAAACATGATTAGCCTGTCCCTTAACCGTCTCTTCTTTCTTTGTTGGATAAATTCTTCCTGGTCTTCAGGAAGCCCAGTAAGCTCTGCAATTCTTGCATCGCTGGCCAAAATTTCCTTTTTCTCTTCTTCGGTTAGCTCATCTACTGGTTTTCCAAAAATTGAACTGCCTCCATAGGCAAATTTTCCACCCTTACCAGAAACACCTTTGGAGATCAACTCTTCATTGATCTTATATTCCTTTAATCTGTCTGGCTTGTGAATGTACAGTTTGTAGACTGCTCCTCCAATGAACAGAGCCCACATGATCCATACCCAACCCGGATCAAACCAATTGTATGGGTTGGAACCGATTTTGAGCTCTGCGTTGTCCGGAAATAGATCGTTGTCAGTATCCGGGTCAAACGGATCAGTACCTGTTCCTTTTGCAACCTCTCTGCCGTTAACTAAAACTGGCTCTCCTTTTGGTGTTTCCTCCATTAAATCAGGTAGTTGATCGTTGTCACTGTCCGGTGCTGTTAATAGCCAAGTATTTGCTTCAGGAGTTCCTCTAACTCCTGGCAAAGAATTGATAATACCAAGCCAACCGAAAGCCATGTTCATTAGAAAAGAAATCGTAATCATAAGCAACATCGTGAATGAAATCACAAGCACTTCTTCTCTTGACTTTTTCCAAAGCCATCGAAGTCTGTCTACAAGTTTCATGATTGAAATTTCGGTCAGACTTATAAATACTCATCGATAAAATTGCATGAAATCTTGAATATTGAGTAACTAAGTTCCATATTGTAGAAAGCTTACAATTCTATCGTTTGGAAATCTCTACAAAAAAATCAAGACAGAGGGGCGCTAGGCAAATTGATCACAATTCTGGGATCTTCATTCCATTCGCGTAGAGGAATACTATATAGATCTTCCATTTGACTATCATTAATTTCCATTTTTCGAAGGAAAGAAATGATTCTTGTTGCAGTCAAAATCTCTCCATCTATGTGTCGAATTGATCCATGGGGCCTCCAGCCTGTATATGTCCAAAGGAGTTGCTCCAATTGGCCTGTATAATTGGCTTCGACAATTATTCCCTTTTTGATTTTTCCAAGCTCCCGCTTCACTTTTTCTACAGGAAGGGGAAACATATCGGAGAAACTGAGTATATTCCATTTTGCTGAACTGAACTTATTCAGGCGTGTGATGGTATCTAAAACTGCTGTATAGACGGATCCCCAACAAACCAATGTGAATTCGGCATCTTCTGGACCATCCCATGTCGGTGGATCCATATCCTCATTGGCGAGTTTTTCCAGTTTCTTGAATCTTTTGTCGAACTGTTTGACCTTCTCAACTCTTGCTGATTTCAGCCCTGCTTTATGGCCTGCCATTGAGTGAGAATCAATATCATGCTCTGCACCTACGCCGACATGAATTCCTTCAGGAGCTGGTGGAAAGAGGCGGGGTGAAATTCCATCTTCTGTGTGTGCATATCTATGGTATTCTGGCATTTCGTCTGTTGGTCCTTCCCATATTTTCCCTCTGTCAATTTCCACATCAAAATCAAATGGTGCAACGTTTTCTAGTCTTTCAGAGAGACCAAAATCAGAAAGAATGAAAACAGGTAGTTGATATTTTTCGGAGATGTTGAATGCTTTTACCGTAAGAGTATAGGCTTCATCTATGTTTCGAGGTGCAAACACAGCCCGAGGAAATTCTCCATGACTAACGTTGATCACAGGAATAAGATCGCCTTGTTCTGTTTTAGTTGGAACACCGGTAGATGGGCCACCCCGCATTGCATCAACTACAACGAGCGGCGTTTCAGTTATACCTGCAAGACCAATGTTTTCGGCCATCAACGAAATTCCGGGTCCAGATGTGGCGGTCATTGCTCTAACACCCGCCCAACCTGCACCAACAACGGAAGCAATAGCTGAGATTTCATCTTCGACCTGCCTGACGACAATGCCAAATTTTTTGGCGTTATTAGCCAGATAAGTCAAAATACTTGATGCAGGAGTAATCGGATATTGTGCCAAAAATTTGAGTCCAGCGGCAGCTGCACCCAACGCTATCGCGTGATTCCCATTGACAACTATGCCGTCCTTGACTGAATAGGTGGGTTCAGCCAAACTTATTTTCCAATTGGTTAACTCCTTGTAGGCTTCTCTTCCCCGTTTCAATGCTTCTTTATTTAGCTCGTAAATGCTTCCTTTTGGAAATCTCTTTTTCAATACCTCCAAGTATGGCTCACTTGGCAACTGCATCATTTCCAATAATGCGCCAACAGCTACCGTATTCCCCAATACAGGCTTCTTCAGATCTATTTCTCTTGCAATATTTGTAAATGGCATACCAATCGCTGTAATGTTCTTCTTGTCCAAATCCTTTTGATATGGATCCAAGCTAAACCGTTTGGAATTGTTGTAAAGGAGTATACCGTCTGTTTTCAGGTCATCCAAATGTTCTTCTACAGTAAGTTCATTCAGCGCAACTAAAATATCTGTCCAATTGTCATAGTTTTGAACCTTGTCTGAACCGATTTCTATATGATACCAAATATGTCCTCCTCTGATAGAAGATTGATTACCAGGGACACCATGGACGCTGTAGCCTTGTGAATTGAAGTACTTTGCGATCAACAGTCCTGTCGATTGAAGTCCATCTCCGGCTGCTCCTCCCCATCGAATTGCCAATCTTTCCAATGGCTTGTCAAAATCTACTTTGTATGCTTCCCCATTTCCAATGACGTTATCTAATTTGATCTTTGTCATGAAATTCCTCAATTTTGAATCTTCGCCAATATTTAAATAGAAATTGATATATTACCAAAAAAATAAATCCAACTTTTGCAAAAGTTCAGACACCTGTATTGAGAAATTGTTTGTATCCAGGCATCGAAAATGTATGGTACATGCGAAGATAAGTTTGAGCATAATCATTCAAACCAGTTTGAAGGGCCATGTCGATCCAAATCCATGACACTTCTTGACCGTACTTTTCAGGCGTAAATCTGCCGAACATCCATGACAAATACTTTTGAACATCCATTTTCTTCTCATGCTTCAACAATCCAATAAAGACATCATCGAAATATTTCGAAATCTCTAATTCTGTTTCCGAATAGGATCTTTGATCCTCGTTTCTTATGGCATCAATTCTTTTCCTTAGTAATGCAAATAGCTCCTTGTCATGCAGCACTCGTAATTTTCGCTGGGCGAGCAGTTTTCCCAATTTCTCTCCCCATGGAGTATTGTAGAAACTCCTCTTATACTTGAAAAAAATAGGGAGATTCCAATCGATGCTTTTCAATGCAGGTGCGACCAGAGCATAATAAGCAATTTCTCCCGGCCCTGATATGCGAACCTTAATGTTTAGCAAATCTTGGAAAATCGCTTGGGAACTGTCAACCCTTGGACCAATGGAACGAATGTGCTTAAAAAATTCTTTCTCATCCTCTAGATCAATGAAAATAGCGGTTTTGCATAGTTTGCAGTGTCCATGCCCCTTCTTCTTTCCTTCTTTCAATTGCAACACGAGAGAGACACGAAAGCCTGAACAGTTGCATTCATAAAAAAACGGGAGGTAATCATCCTCTCGTTTGGGTAGGGTGGGGTCATACCCTTTCTCTACTAGTAGGTCGTAATATTGGTTGAAAACTGATACAAACTTCTCCTGTTTTGAAACCATTTTAAACAATTCTGAGGCGTATATCTCTCGAATTTCTGGAAGAGATGTAGGAAAGAACACAATCCCCAATTTCGATATCTTGTTTGCAATAGTTCCCCAAATTCTTGCAAAATAATCTGTAAAGCTTAATCCTTCTTCATGTAAGGTCATTAGCAGTGTTTTAATATGAAAGAACCGTTCCATCAGAAGATTGCGTTTCGAAGTGTCCTTTATCTGTTTGACAAACCCTCTAATGCTTGCCTCCAATTGATTGAAGATAGATTCCAACCATGAGTGGGTTGGAATTGGCACGGTGTGAATTGCTACATCTTCAGGGAAATTTAATTCCTGTTCCGCATCTAAGATTGTTGCATTTCCCGAGATGGGATTGGGAAAGTATGTCCGATACAACTCTTTTTGAAAACCGTCATAATCTCCAATCATGAAAACAGGAGCAAGATTCTGCCCTTCCTTTGACAACCTACTTGTTACACTTATGATGGCTGCAATTTTATTTGCTATGAAGCTTGGTCCTCCCAAAATGACTGGTTGTTGACCACCCAAAACTGAACCGTTGACAAGGCTTTGAAGACTGTTTTCTACCTCTGGGGTGTAAATATTGTTTTTTTTGTGAAATGTACGGAGAACTTCAACCAATCTTTCCAAAATTGAAGGGTCAGTCAAATTAGGAGTTTGATCCACTATTTGGGGAATATGATCAATTGATTTGGGGATTTTGCCCCAAACCTGTACTTCTTCATCCTCTGAAGCAAGAACCAGCTTATCGTAAAGAAAATTTGGGTTCATTGCTGACCCTTTTTCGTCCATAGTCTACCCATTCGTCTCAGTTTATAATTAAGCTGTTTGAGGTACCTAAACAAAGAACAAGTGGTCAAAATGTTGATGTATGTTATTGTCAAAATAAAAATGACCTATTACAATGCATCCTTTCCAATTTTCAACCAAACTATTTTTAGGTAAAAAATGAAAAGTCTTCGATAATGGAACCTTTTCCTAGGCAATCGTTTTATGCAGACATCATGATTATTGGCGCTGGTGTTGCCGGTCTCACTCTGGCAGAACACCTTGCTCAATCGGGCAAAAAAATACTCCTTCTTGGACGGCACTACGATTCACAAATAACCAAGGCAGGAATAATTGAAAATTCAACCCATGTTTCCCCTGAAGAAAAGGGGTTGTGGTGGATTGAAAAAAAGCATAAAATGGTACAAGGCTCTGGAATCCTTCTTCGATCAAGCAATGTTCTATCATTGGTTTTCGAAAATGGGCAATATATCGCACAAACAAAGTTTGCTGATGGTTATGCTCCTATTGTAGTCATAGCTACTGGGTCTCATCAGCAAAAGTTTGGCTTCAAGGGAGAGGAAGAATTTTTCCATAAGGGGCTTTCCGATTGTGCAGTTTGTGATGCCAATTTATACCGAGAGAAAGATGTAGCCATTTTAGGCAACCATCAGTATACACTAAAGAGTGCTGTGTTCATTTCATCCATTGTCAAAAGTATATGTGTGCTATGGGTAGGCAATGAGGATATGACAACCTTGCCATACTACGAGAAACTCAAACAGCTAGACAATGTTACCTTTTACAACAATCCTACAGATATTGAGATAGGCGGGAAGGAATATGTAGAATTCGCAAAATTCAACCTTGATGGAGAGGAACATGTGATAGCAATCGAAGGAATATTTGTTGAAGGACACCCACAACCGAATACTGAGATTTTTAGAGGGGTTTTGGACATGGATGAAGCCGGACATCTTATCGTCGATAATTACTTGACTTCAAAACCAAATGTGTATGCAATTGGAGATGTAATCGGTGATCCAAAATCGATTGACAAAGCCATTAGGGATGCAGAAGCACTTTCAGAGATCCTGCTTTCCAAAGTCTCCTAATTTATAAGGAGTTCTCAAAAGACCTATTAACTCTCATTATTTTGATCAGTTGTGGAAATTGACCCTATAACACTGACAGTGTATCAAAATAGGTTGGAAGGAATCTGTGAGGAAATGAGCACAGTTCTTAGAAAAACCGCCTACTCCCCAAACATCAAAGAAAGGTCGGACTTTTCATGTGCAATATTCGATGAAAGTGCCCGATTAGTAGCTCAAGCAGAAGCAATTCCAGTCCATCTAGGTTCGATGGGATTCGTGGCCACTCCAATTTTGGAAAAGTATGGGGGAAAATGGAAGGATGGAGATGCAATTATTGTTAACTCTCCAAGAGCAGAATTCGGCGGCACACATCTACCTGACATCTCACTTCTTGCCCCTATCTTTCACAATGGAGAACTCATTTTTATCGCAGCTACTCGAGCCCATCATGCAGATGTAGGGGGAATGTCTCCGGGGTCTCTTCCCGCACATTCTACAGAGGTTTATCAGGAAGGGTTGATTATACCACCTGTCAAATTGTTCGACCAAGGGGAACTAGTGCAAGACATCATGGACTTTATTTTGGAAAATGTAAGGACTCCTGAGGAGAGACGTGGTGATCTGAATGCACAATATGCTGCCTTGATGTTGGGAAAAAGACGAATCGAAGAATTGGTTTCTACCCTTAAGAACCCACCACAAGAACTGCATGAAGAACTATTCAGGATATCCGAAATTGGTACGCAAAATAAATTAAAAACGTATCCTCCTGGAAAATCAACCTTTGAGGACTTCCTAGATTCAAACGGCATTGAAAATCATCCAGTTAAAATTAAGTGTAGTGTGGAAATTACAAAGAATAGTGAACTCTATGTCGATTTTGAGGGAAGTGATCCTCAACAGCCGGGCAATGTGAACGCTCCTTTCTCCATAACAACGGCCGGTGTCTATTATGTTGTAAGATTGCTTACTGGAAGAGGTGTACCTACAAATTGGGGGTGCTTCAAACCTGTTAAAATCTCAGCACCTTTTGGTTCTGTCGTGAACCCTGACTTCACAGCAGCGACATCCAGTGCAAACACTGAAACAAGCCAAAGAATTGTAGATGTTGTTCTTGGCGCACTCGTAAAGATTATCCCGATTCTTCCTGCCGCATCTCAAGGAACCATGAACAACGTACTGATGGGGGGAATCTATCAAGGAAAGGCTTGGACGATTTATGAAACAATTGGAGGAGGTGCAGGTGCAACATGCTTCAAAGCCGGTACTTCAGCCATTCAATGCCATATGACCAATACTGAAAACACACCGATTGAAGCCCTTGAAACTCAATATCCATTAATTGTAAGACAATATGAGATCCGAGACAACTCAGGAGGTGAAGGTATACATAAAGGTGGGAATGGAATTATTAGAGCTATCCAATTCAAATCCTCAACTACCATTTCACTCCAGACCGAACGAAGAATTTTCTCCCCTTGGGGAATACATGGTGGGAAACCAGGGTTGAAGGGAGAAAACATTCTGAAAAAATCTAATGGTTCAGAAATATTGCTTCCCGGTCGACAAACCTTTCAAGCTGAACCCAATGATATATTGGTAATCAAAACTCCAGGGGGTGGAGGTGCAAACCTTTGTGATCATCCTTGAGCTATTGCACATTCATATATCTCAATATACTGTTTGACAATAGGCTCCATCCTAAACTTTCGGACAACCTCTTCTCTGGCATTTGCTGCCATCTTCTGCCTCAGGTTACTGTCTTGCATCATCTTTGCAAGTGTTTCCCTTGCCTGCTCAGTGTTATTTGGGTCAAATAGGAGCCCAGAACGGCCATCCGTACAGACTTCTGGAATTCCTCCAACTCGGGACGCCCAGATCGGTAGCCCACATGCCATTCCTTCAGCAATTGTCAAACCAAAAGATTCCATGATGCTTGGTGCTGCCAATATCTCAGCTGAAGAAAATTCGTATGGGATTTGTTCAGTGGGTGGTACAAAAATCACCTTATCCAAAATATCCAAATCTTTGGCAAGCTTAAAACAAAATGGCCTGTCAGGCCCATCTCCTATCATCTTCAGTCTCCATTCAGGATAATCTTTATGCAACTCTGAAAAAATCTTAATCAAAAAAGGAAACTGCTTAATTGGTCTAAAATTTCCAGCTGCAACTATATGTTTTCTTTTTTCTACATCTTTTTTGGGCGAAAAATGGTCTGTATCAATGAAATTGTAGATAGTTGTGGGTACTTTCCTCAAATCGAACGTTTTGTAGGCCAACTCCCCCAAAAATTTTGAAACAGTTGTATTCACACTTTGAGACAGGGCCAATTTCAAAATTGGCTTGAAATTGTCATGCTGTCCAAGAGAATGAATATCTGAACCGTGCAACGTGTTGACCAAAGGAACATTTGTCATTTGCTTTGCTAAATAACCTGAGATTGCATGAGGTACTGCGTAATGTGTATTGATTAAATCTAATTTTTGAAAATCATGATATTTGACCAATTGACTTGCAAGTTGTATCCCGAAGTTTCTCCCAGTATCTCTAAATAAAGGATAATCTTCCATTGTAACCTTAATTAAATTCAAATTGGACGGTAATGGTTTATTTTTCAAAATAAACGGCTGATCGTAGGAGAACAAAGCAACTTCATCAACATATTTTGTCAGCTCCATTCCCAAC
>JALUTL010000062.1 GCA_027016475.1 Candidatus Heimdallarchaeota archaeon | reverse complement strand
TGGGCTCGGAGATGTGTATGAGAGGCGGTCATTGATGAGTGAGTTGGAGAAATGGGAGGTCATACGAAAAACAAATGATTTGGAAGGAACAGTTTTTCATTTTGACAAGGCCGATGAAGAAACGGTGTTGAAGTTTATTGAACAGGCCATAATGAATATGACAGGACAATAGCAATCAATCCCGAAAAAAAGCTTGCAATAAAGTTCACGGCATCATTGTTAATCCATTCCAACCCTTTGATGTGAGTGGCAACAGTTTGGCAAGAAGGGTGAAATCGCTTTTCAGTTGGTTTATTGCAAGAGGGACAATGGTATAGCCCCTGTATCAATCCACCAAGTAAGGAATCCACAATGCCACCAAAAAATCCCAAAATGGATATGATCAAGAACAGAGACCAAACGTTACCCAAATTTGTGCCAAAAAGAAGAAAAAGGGATATGCCAGCAGACCCTCCAATGAGGAGACTTCCTGCAAATGATGCCACAGTCCCCTTGAGGGTCACACCACCGGACGTTCCAGAAGAAACTTTGACCCATGGTCTATAAATAAGAACAGGAGATTGTTTTGATGTAGTCCCCATTTCTGTTGACCATGTATCGGCAGTGCTTGCCGCAAGTGATGCAAATGCACCAACAACAAATGGAAAGGTAAGGTCAGATATAAAGATACCATGAAGATACATTGTTATCCATGCAAAAAGCAGAGAAGCACCCCCGTTTGCCAATACCTGAATCCCATCTCGTTGATCGCCTTTTTCTGCAAATTCCATAGCCCGAAGCTTGAACTCATCCTTGTTTTTGAATTTAGAGAGTACAGAAGACGTTGTGAAAAACAACACCAAGGCAATCCAAAGATAGACACTTGCAAAAAAAAGAGAGAACCCAACTAGAGCGGCTGCAACAAAACCAGAAGGATATGACAAAGATTTACGTCTAAGGGCTACAATACCTATAGCCAGATTTGCAAAGATGCCGGAAAGAATTGCCATCAACTGCATCATGTTCCCCAGCGGTATAGGGGATTTACATATTTGTTGATATCGACCATTACATCACCTTTTTTTTATGTGATTTGCAATGGAAACATATGATTGATTGGAGAGCCCATGTAGTTGCCATTATGAACAAATATGGGCTGAAACCAAAACATTTGAGAGGGAAAAGTGGAACACACTTTTTGGTTAGGCCAAGAATTGCTGAACGAATGGTTCAAGCAACAGGGCTTTATGAAGGCGCGACTGTTTTGGAAATAGGTGGAGGGTTAGGAATTTTATCGTCAGCGATTGCAAGGCAACCCGTAAAACTGACAGTCATTGAAAAAAATCCGCAATTTGTTGCAGAGCTAAAAACCATGCACCCACAAGTGGAAATTATAGAGGGCGATGCACTTGAAATTGAATGGCCGAAAGCAAATTTCATGATCTCAAACCTTCCATATTCGGTAGGGAGCAATTTATTGGTCAAGGCACTATACCATGGTTTTGAAGAAATTGCAGTCATGCTTCAAAAGGAAGTTGTTGACAGAATTGTTGCCAGACCTGGCTCTACAAATTATGGACGGCTGAGCGCGATGGTTCAAAAGGCAGCCAAAACAAGAAAAATCATGGATGTCCCTCCAGAGGCATTCATTCCAGAGCCAAAGGTTATTTCATCAGTTGTCAGGCTTGAAATGAAACAAGTTAATCCCATTAATTTGAAGAATTTTGAAATTCTCTGCCGGCATTTATTCCATCAAAAAAACCGAACAGTCCGTAAGGTTGTAAGGGGATACCTCAAGAGAAAAGCTGAAACTCCAATTTGGGAAAGCATACCGTTCAATGA
>JALUTL010000061.1:475-6179 GCA_027016475.1 Candidatus Heimdallarchaeota archaeon | reverse complement strand
ATCAGGACAAATGGTAAGAATAGACGGGAATAGGGGGATCATTGAAATTCTTGATTCCTAATTTTCAGATGAGGAAATTAAAAAGATACAAAATCCGTTGAAACAGTTAAAAATTTAGAAATAAGCCAATATGTTAATAACTACTATAGATTAAGTAGTTAATGACATCCGAATATGCCATTGAAACCCAAAATTTGGTAAAGCATTATCTGAACGGAAAGGTAAAGGCAGTCCAAGGAATTGATCTCAAAATTAGGTGAGGGGAGATTTATGCCTTTATCGGAGCAAACGGGAGTGGGAAATCCACCACAATCGATGTCATTAGTGGAGTCCTCAAACCAACATCGGGAAAGATACGTGTCTTAGGGTATGACATTCCCAAAGAGAGAAAGAAGCTTTCACAGAAAATAGGGATTGCACCCCAAGAATATTCCATTTATCATGATTTATCTGTTTGGGAAAACATTTCTTTTTTTGGGAGACTTTATGGGATGAAGACCAGTGAACTTGAAATTGAAGGGGAGAAGTTGCTGAAAATCCTGAAGCTTGAAGAGAAACGAGATGTGATCTGTGATCAGTTGTCTGGGGGGATGAAGCGAAGAGTCAGTATTGCTTGTGCGTTAATTCACAACCCAGAGATAATTCTTTTTGATGAAGCTACAGTCGGTGTGGATCCAATTCTGAGGGCATATTTCTGGGATTTTTTCAAGAGCCTCAGAAATGAGGGAAAGACAATTTTGATCACCAGCCATGTGATGGATGAGGCTGAAAGGGCTGACAGAATCGGTTTGATGAGAAATGGGAAGTTGATCGAGGAGGGAACTCCTAAAGAATTGTTGGAAAAGCATTCTGTAAAGAACAGAGAAGAACTTTTCTTGAAATTGAGCGGTGATGATCATGAGTGAGAGAAAGTACAAAAGATTTGCGGCATATAGGATCAGAGCCCTGTCGGCAAGAGTCTTGAGACAGTTTGCCAGAGACAAGCGGACTGTTGTTATGCTGGTAATGTTTCCTATACTGTTTATGCTTATTTTTGGGATTGTCCTTTCAGGAGACATCAACAACGTGCCCATTGTGGTTGAAAACAAGGATGCTGGGTTCACCAATCCATTTACAAATGAAACAGTAAACATAGGTGAACAGATTGTTGATGGATTGGAAGGTCATGAAAATGTAAATTTGGTGGGAAGCAATTACGAAGATGGAATAGAAAAAGTTGAGAATGCAGAAATTGAAGCGTCAATCTTGATTCCTGAAAATTTTAGCAATCAGCTACTGACCACAGGAAACGCAACGATTATAGTCTATTATGATGGCACCAAGCCTCAATTAAAGGCAGCAGTGTTTCAAGCGATTGGAGATGCTATGCAAGGCCTTTCAAAAGGAGGCATAGAGTTTGAAGAACATCTTGCCTACGGGGTGGGAGAGCTTTTGGGCTTGGATGTGTCCATTCCCGCTGTTATGGGATATATTTTGACATTCCTGATTCTTCTCATTTCAGTGTTGACTGCCATCCGTGAAGATGTTGGCCATACCAAGCGAAGGCTTTTTACAACTCCGTTGACACCAATTGAACGGATTGTCGGCTATGTTTTGGCCCTTACTGTCATAGCGATGGGTGAGACCATTATCGTTCTTGCAATCTCCATCTATGTTTTCGGAGCAACAATCCATGGAAGTCTTGGATTGTTGTTTGTAGCAGGTTTTGTGTATGGATTGGCACATATTTTTTTGGCATTCCTACTTTCGAATTTTGCAAAAAATGAGTTCCAATCCGTTCAGATGGCAGTGTTGATAGCTATCCCATCGTTGGCATTGTCAGGAATGATGTTGCCGGTTTCCACATTTCCAGAGCCTATAGCCATAATTGCAAAGTTCATTCCTCTCACCTATGGCATTAGAATTTTTGAGAGGATCATGCTTCGAGGATGGGGACTTGAAAAGCTCTGGTTTGAATTTTCATTGATTTCCATATTGGCAGTGGTTTTCTTCCTGCTTGCACTGATCTCTTCAAGCGACATCAGCAAGGAGTGAAACCATGGACAGGAACGAGGTAATTGAAACGCTTCGAAACCTAGGCATGGGCAAGGGAGAAGCGAAAACATATACTGCCCTTGCAATTGGAGGAGCAGAAGAAGCAACCCCATTAGCCAAACTGGCAGGGGTGCCTCAGCCAAAAATCTATGAATATCTCAAAAATTTAGTGGAGGAAGGATTTGTTACAGTCTACGAATCAGGAGGAAGAGCAAAAATATATGAAGCGACATCGCCTGAGTTGGTAGTGGCAAAGCTAACTGAAAGACTATCAGAAAAAAGCAAAAAGATATCTGATTTCTTCAAGAACGTTGAGGTGGAGGAAAAGTATGATGAACCCATGATTGATGTAAGAAGCGGTTTGGAAAGTGTTAGGTTCCGTTTGGAGGATATTTTCAGCAAAGCAAAGCACAACGTTCTGATGTAAGGCTATCAAAGACGTATCAGTCCCTTATAGCGGAGTTAATGTCCAAATACACCGGGCTTACATTTTTCAGATTGAAGGGAACAGACAAAATTGCGGGGAAAGTAGTAAAACAAGTACCCAATCTAAATTTCGAGCTATTGCACAGAATTGAAAACGTACAGCCAACGTTTCTAATGACAGATGTCGATCTTGAGAGAAGAACGTGTGATCGGGCCATAATCGTCGGGCCACAGTCTGAGATAGAAGACGCGTTTCTGGGGGTTTTCAGAAGTTCATTTATTCCAAAATATCAAATTAATTTGATCATGACCCTTACAGAACTGCTGGATGATCTTGAGATAGCAAAAGTTGAATAGTGAGAATTCTATGTAACAATATCTCAATTGTAGAATTCCAAAAAAAATGATAACTGAAATTTACTTAATTATTCCATTTCTGCACACAGCATTCCTATTATGGAATCCGAAAGCCCTCTACGTTTTAATTGGAGCAGATCATAAAAATTATCTTTGTCGATATAGTTATTATTGATTACGTAAAGTATCTTCATATGTCGAACTACCCCGAATATTTGGATGGAAATGTCACAAGGATCATCTCATTTATTGTTTTTGGGATAGTGGGATTAAGCATATCTTATCCGTCATTGAACATAGCCATCGCCTTTCTTTTTGTCGATTTCGCAATCCGCTATTACAACCCACAGTATTCTCCTTTGGCAAGGTTTGCAAAAAGAATATCCAATGACATATTAAAGTTAAAGCCAAATCCTCAATATAGCCCTCCAAAGCGTTTTGCAATTTTGATTGGTTTCATAGTTTCGGGAGGAATTGTGACATTTAATTTGGTACACGCTTTGTTTATTTCTTTTGGACTAAAACTTCTTCTCCTAATTGCATCGGGCTTACAGGCATTTGTGGGTTATTGTGTTGGTTGTCAAGTCTACCATATTCTATCTAGGGCGGGCATTGTCAACAGAAGCTCAAATATTTCAAGTTTCACCAATAAGCTCTCGTAAGATCCTAGAATGTTGGTGGAAAGAATATTAAGGATTCTGAGGAAACATAGAACGCACCATTTCTGAGATAATAAATGCGGGCATAGCCATTCTAAGTACCTCCACTTGCAGTAAGAGTTGCAGAATGATGGTTGTCAGAAAAACCATAATTTACATGCTGTGCAGTCCCTACACGATTGACAATTATATTGAATGGAATGTTTTCCGATGCAGAAAAGCTACTTAAGCTGTAGGTTCCCATTGTTCGGGATAATGAATATAAAGAGGAGGTTCTTTCTAGATCATAAAATGTATCGCCTGTTTGCCAGAGCACCCTCTGATTACTTTCCACCCATGTAGGGAATTTAGAGGCTATCCCTTGATAAGCCTGTGCCATAAAAGGATAAGCAAGTCTCTGTCGGGCATTGTCATAGTCAAAATATACTGTAATCGGATTGCCTAATGACAGATCAGCAAATTCATGGTTTTTGTTTGGATTTTACATTTTTGTTAAACTTTTTCCAAGACTTCACCCAGAATCCATACAAATGTTAAATGGGTAGTGGAAGTCCACTACAACTGTAAGTATTGACTGAAATTTTCATAAAATTCAATTCGACGATAACATTTGTTTAACTTCATTGTACTTTCTTTTTGTAATGTTCCTCATCTTTCGAAGTTTTTGATTGCACCTATATAGGACTCTGTAGTCTACCCTACCAATTTTTGAACATATCACAAGAAAATCAATGAGCTGAATCGCCTTTTTTCTTGTATATGTTGCATAGGCAATTAGTGGATGGTCTTCGGTGACAATTACATCATCTGGATTCTGAGATTCGATAAGCGAGGCGTCTGCCTTATCAAGGCCCATTTGAAGGTAATGTCTCATTTCAAAATCAGTTATGGCAGAAGAGTAAAAGATTTGGCATACTGTTTCCCTTTTTCGCCATAATGATGAACGATTTCTTCTAAGACTTGATGGGTAATACAAATACGATTCAATTTAAAACAAGGATTGAGTTCATCGATGTTAAGTTGAATAAGTTTTCCAAACGAAAGAGTATCAAGAAGAAAAGTCACCATTGTGTGAATGTTTTTCAAACATTATTTCTAAATATTTTTTGTTTGAATATCAATCGTGGGACAGATTTCTTTCCGGATACCAGAGGAAGAGCTTGAATTTCTCAAATGGTACTCACAATTGAGTGGAAGTCAGATGGGAAGTTTATATCGTGAAATAACATTACCTGCCTATAGACAATGGAAGATTGATATTCTTTTGGAACTTTAAACACGAGGAAAGATCGGCGTGATTGAACTATGCAGAAAGGGAAATTTATCATTGACGGAGGCATTGATTCAAATTGAGCATAAGGGACTGGAGCCACCTATTACAGAAGAGATGGATAAGCACACCTCCAAGACAAGAGACGAGATTCTTGAAAGTGTTGAATGATTGATGTCATGGCTTGGAAACAAGTGGACGGGTGCTTCCAATAAGCATGCTTTTAGCTAATCCTGTTATTATGGTTTAATGGCATTTCGGAAAGGATGGATTGGTGCACTATTGGACGAATATGAAAGGGCCATCACAGTATTTGAACTGCCTAATTAGGATAAAAGAAGAAAGGTTTCATACTATTTTGGATAGTGAAACAAAGGATGAAGATTGTAAATCCATTAAATCAATATGTGAGCATGTCGTGAACGCCGGTTATGGATATTCTACATATCTCCCTCAAAATTATACGAATCTTGATTCAATGAGACCCCGAGTTTCTTGTTTGTCTGTTCAGGAGGTAGAGGAAGCAATGTGGGAAATGTTTTCACATATCATTGAAACAGCAAACAATTTATCGACAATAGAAGAGAAAGAGTTACTCACTGAATTCACTGTTCCATGGAAACAAAATTATGATGCAGAGCAGTTGTTGGAACATGCGATGGTACATGTCTTGCGAAACAGAAGGCAATTGGAAAAGTTTGATGCGGATTATGAATTTTTCCAATAGAGGATAAAAAGGTTCCATCAACACAAATTGAAGATACAAGAAAAGGAAAAGGAGACATTTTTCACAAATTAGAATAGCAAATCAGGGACTTCTAAAGGGTTCTCGGAGATCAATCAACAAGAAAATAAATTCAAAGGTCTATGTTTACTCTCCAAATCCTTTTTGATCTGTCATACACTATTTTTCCTTCTTTTGACAAATGTGCCAAAGATGCATCAATCAAGTGATGTC
>JALUTL010000061.1:0-465 GCA_027016475.1 Candidatus Heimdallarchaeota archaeon | reverse complement strand
GTGATGTCAAGTCCATGCAATGACTCATAGAGGCTCTTTTTTGACTGTGGGCGAAGATACAGCATTCGAAACACTTCCTTCTCATGGAAAGTGGATAGGTTTTCGATTTCGTTTTTGACGACACTTGGCAATTCAAGGGGAAATTCAGATATTTTTTCGGCAATCGGTTCGGGAGCGGTGTACACATGCAAGATGTGATGGATTCTTTCAAAAATCAACTTTTGGAGGGTTTGAACAATATGTGTCGGAATTCCTTTCTTCTCCCCAATGTAATAAGGTGTCTTCATTCCGATCATATAGATTGCCAATGACCTTTTGTTTAATCGAAATGCAATCCATAATAGATAGACAATTGGAATGATAGACATTGACGCTAGAACTTTGACTAAAAGCAGGCTTGGAATAGACACTCCTACAACACTTGAAATTAACAAGCCAAATGAGACAGCCAACAATGGCCAATTA
>JALUTL010000060.1 GCA_027016475.1 Candidatus Heimdallarchaeota archaeon | reverse complement strand
CCCGTATGTTTTATAATTGACCAAAAAATAAAATATTCCAACAAATAAAACTGTTAATGGGAGAATCAATCCTATTTGCAGAATATGTGGATTCAGAAGCATTATAAGAATTGTGCCTGACACAAAAATCAGCCCCACCAAAAGAGAATATGGGCTGAATCCCGTGAAATATTGGATATTATATCCTAGAAAATCTTCATAGGTTACATCTTGATTATAGAAAATACGCTTACCCCATAATCCAGAAATGGCATTTCTTTCAGACTGATAAATGATCCTGTGGTTTGTTGCAATGATTCTTTGGTATCTCTTTGAAAAAATAAAGGCAAATAGAATAAAAATAAAGTCAATGGAATTCAAGATCAATCCAATGAAATTCTCAAATGAAGGTGAAAATATCAATTCAATGAGATCATCAAAAGAAGTAAAAAACAAGACCATTGCAAGGATTGAGGTGAGCTGTGAACTTCTATCTATCAACCCTACCCTCCCCATGGCCACTATTTCTTCATCATCCATTAACGGAATTTCAGAAGACATCACAATTGAATTTTTCACCTGATGTTTACGAACTATTGATCCAATTTTTTTTGTGAACTCCTCAGGAATGCCAGCATTTATAGAAAAAACATGCCCACCCACTGTACGAAGAGACAATTCATGGTATCGTGGGAATGCAAACCAAATGATTAAGACAGATATGAGAAGGAGAGTTAATCCTGACAAGATAGCAGATGTGCGGGTCATCGTGACAATTGGATTTAGAGAATTTAGGTACAGATCTTGAAATAGTTCTGCGATCTGCAAATTTACCCCTTCAATAAGCAAAACTAATTTGACCCATAGTGGAAGAGGGATGTCTCTTAACAAGCCAAATTCCAGCAAAGAGATTGCAAACTGGTCAGAAGAGAAAATCCAATGAGAAGAGGAATTACTTTGATGCGGGGAGACAACTGTTCAGCTTCCACCTTTTCTAAGTTTATTGATGTGTAGGTCGAAAACCGAGCCAATTTCCAGAATTTTTTCCTCAGTATGAGTCTCTTGTTGGTTAGATACAATTCCCATTGAGCCAAAAACCAAGGAAGCAATAGAACAAAACCAAAAACCATACTCAAAAGACTCCAAACAAAATTGTTGAATACAATCCCTAAACCTAACCACAGGATGATCCACAAGAATACACGCAAATATTTGATTTCATTTACGAAACAATGTCCCAAATCCTTCTTATGCTCCAATGGAAATGCAAAACTTTGTTCAAAAGGAGGGTACTGCAATCATTTACAATTGGTGATTTATCCAATAAAAACGATTGGTCGCAAATTTGGTTGGAAAGAACAAGCCAGACAAATTGGAAATTTATTGGGCTTTGTGGCCAATGGACGAAAGAATTTTTTGGATGATATAAACACCATGTGGAAGTCTTGGTCCTGGTCTGTTCAAAAAAGTGTCGTCAACAACAAAAACATGTTCAATGAAGTCCCATTGGCGAGATTTGAATATCTTTAAAACCAAATTGCTATTTTGAAATCCACACCAATGCAGAATGGCAAGATCAGGATTGAAGGCCATTACATCCTCCTTGTCTACCTTTTGGCTTGGTATTCCCTTTTCGCCCATCGGAATTCCTCCAGCCATTTCAATCAATTCGGGAACCCAGTTGTTTCCAACCATAGGTGGGTTGTGAAATTCTTCGTTGTAAATCCGCAGGCCAGTAAATGTTGACTGTTCTGCAATTAAGTCCAACTGAGATAGAAATTGAGAGATCAGCTCCTGAGACCTCTCTTCTCTGCCAAGAAGAGTTCCAATTTCTTGGAAGCTGTGCAGTACATCAT
>JALUTL010000059.1:1041-1842 GCA_027016475.1 Candidatus Heimdallarchaeota archaeon | reverse complement strand
AACTTGCGTTCCGCCTCCCGGATGGTCGCCAGCGCCGCTTGTGTTTGACTGTGATTGTTATTCATTACTGTTTCCCTCCGGAATCCTCCAGCAGTGATTCGATTCGTGACAGGCGCGCGATAACATCATTGCGAAACTCCCGGAACTCATGTGATGTCATGCGGTATTCGCGCTCGTTGGCCTCCAGTCGCGCCAGTTTGTTTTCAATGGCGGTGACTGTGGCGTTATCCGCCTTTCCGACAAGCTCTGTTTTCAATTCCTGAACGGTTAAGAAATACGCGGAGATTCCCGCCAAAACCGCCAGCGACAGCTTCAAGCCGAACGAATTGCGCAGATCGGTGTCATATGTCATCTTGTTCCCTCCGTTGAGTTGTCACAAGTGTGACCGGTGTTTTTCCGCCGCGCCGCGTCAGGAATATCGTTCGAGCGAATCGCCGGACACCGGCGCTGTCTTCGATGATAAATTGTTCCTCCGGCGCCTCCGGCCGGGCACAGTCGCAATGTATTAACTGCGCGGATGTGTCCGTAAAACGAAACGCCGGAGCTTTCACCACGGTTGTGTCCTCCGGACGGGGGAAGAGTGTCTCTTCAAGCGTAAGCAGTCCGGTCGGACGCACAATGACTTTGCACCCGGGCGCTGTCACCTTATCCGTCTCTGACACGGACTGCGCGGACAACAGCGCAACACCCGAGCGCTCTGTCGCAAGCATTGCGCCGACACTCACCTCCCCGGACACGGCTGATTTCACCAGCGGGCGCTCGCCCGGCGCCACCTCCGCAGTGAAAACGCACTCGCGTGGT
>JALUTL010000059.1:0-1031 GCA_027016475.1 Candidatus Heimdallarchaeota archaeon | reverse complement strand
CGCGTGGTCTGCGGCAAAACACCAGTTCGTTTTGCGGTGTGTGGTAGATTATCTCGCAGGGTTGCGCTGAAGTGTCGGGAGCGAGTAGTTCACGCTGAAGCTGAAGCCGGCGGGCTTGCCCGCAGAGCGCATCCAGTTCGCACTCCATTATTTCCACACTGCCCTCGCCGTGCAGGTTTTCCCTGACCAGCGCCAACGCGCGGAATCTAACACTGCGAACCGGGCCGCTTTGTGTGTGGATGCGTTTGATTAACTCGGCCAGTGATCGCCGCTCTTTGCCGCGCATCCCAATCAGGCGCCCGTAGAGCATGCTGTTATCCGGCTGGACGCTCTCGAGTTCAGCCAGTTGCGGTTTTAGGAAGTTGGTGAGCTCCTGCGGCGCAGGCGAAAGGTCGTCGAGTGTGAGCCGGATATGTCCATCACGCTTCACCGCAAACAACGGGAGTCCGTCCAGCAAAGGAAACACTCCCAGACGCACAAGGCCGTCATCATTAAAACCGCCGGCTCCCGGAAGAACTCGTATTCGTTGAGCTTTCAGCGCTCCGGCGTTCACTTCGGGCGCATTGTCACGCACCACTGACAATGTTGGGACGCCGACTCGCGTTCCGTTCGTGGCGCCGCGATATACCAGTGACACTTCGAGCACTTTTTGAATATCATGATAGATGAAATGCGGGGCGCTGTTGTTGTTAGGACTGCGAGAGATGACGCAATGTTCGCAGGTTCGTGAGTCTTCCCCGCAGACACTGCACACCGGTTTGGCGAAAGTGAAACCCAGTGAGCACTCTTTGTAAACACCGCCGTCAATGTTGTGCGCCAGTGTCTCAGAGCCGTCCGTATCCTTGAGCCAGTAAAACCAGACTTTGACCCACTTCGCGTCATCAACAGTCACAAGCTCTGAGCGAAATACCCGGCCGATGGGCAGTTTGTCTTTTCTATGTCCTACCAGCAATGGCGAGTCAATCACAAGACGCGCTGTCGCCGCTAATCCATCAGCGTCAAATCGTCCTCCGTACTGGTTTACCGTATCC
>JALUTL010000058.1 GCA_027016475.1 Candidatus Heimdallarchaeota archaeon | reverse complement strand
ATGTTGCATATTTGTTTTTTTTTAGTATAGTTATATGTTTTTCCTTCATAATTCAAGAAAATGTGTAAATACTTTGCCAATTGAACAAACCGGTAGTTCCCTTTCAGCTTTTATTAATCCTTGTTTACCCAATCTCAATTGTTAATATGCTTGGAATAAACTAATGGTGATGATATGTATACGGACAGTTTCTGGTTTGTTTACTCCCTCAAAACAGATCTTTGAGTCTGTCAAGACACTTTTTGAAAACGACCCTCAGATAGATTCCATCAAGCCGTTGGAATGGCAAACTGAGGGTTCCTTTAGGCAACTTCAGGATTTTTTGGATTCACGGGAGGTGCGGGAAATAGTCCTAAATTTAAGCATGAAACTTACCAAGGAATTTGACAATTGCAACAAAATCGTCATTATCAGTGCGTCTGCTGGTTCTTTGCTAATTGAAGAGGCATTGAGCTTGCTAACGGATTTGTTTCAGGAATCCAAAGTGATTCACATCATGTTTGCTCCAGCAATAAATGGCTCTAATTGGGCAACCTTGGGGAAGCTTGCCAAATATGGTCTTATGTTGTTATTGACCAAAGGATTGCTTTCAGGTCACCAACTTGGACGGCTATTTTTTGGCATCATGGGTGTCAAAGTTCTTGGATCGCTCTCTCCTTGGCGGGAAACTCTTTTGGATCATCTTCAGAAGTCAATCCATGAGCTCAATTTACAACCAGCTGATATTGGAAGGCATATAGTGTTGGGAACTCGAGATATAGTGGTTCGCGACATTCCCTTGCTTCTTCCACGTTCTGCCTACTATAAAGGCAACTATACGCACTCCGAAGTGACGGATTTGTCAACACTGGACTTGAATCAGGTGTATTCGATACTTGAAACAGGAGAAAAGGTAACAAAAAAAGAAATTGTCCGTCGGGCAGTATATGGGAGTCGTACCTAATGGGCGTACATGCTGTAAGACTGCACCTGAGGCTTGCAGGTGGAAGGGGCGTTATGCACAACAAATTAGGTATCCAGTTGTTTTTTAATTTTCAGCTTGTTGAAAAATTTTATTAGATTGAAAAAGAGATAATTTGCAATGCATAATGGGGAGACCCTCATTTTTTTCCTTCGAATTCTTGTCATTGTTCTATTTGTAACCATAAACATTCAATTGGTTCAACTTTATTTGCTTACGCGATTTCCAGATTACCTCATTCTTTTTTTTAGATTTTTGTCTGCTGTGGCTGTCTTGCTCCTTATCAACCAACTGTACAATGTTGCTTTAGTAAAGATTTTTTATTGCGTTACATTGCTAGTTTATTTCTCTCTTGTCCTCTTTGCTCGTCGCTTGTCTCCTGATGGATTTTCAAAGGTTTTGCTTGCGATATGGCTTTGCCTGTCCATTATGGTTGTCTTGTGGGTTCCCATTTATGAATACCAATATCTTTTCCAGTTTCCAATCAATGGCGTTGACTTTGCCATGTTGAGTGTAGACTATGGTATTGTACTTGGAGACACTGTCCTCTTTTCGATGGTGTACCCATGGCCAATCATGTTCTATCGTCTTATTGTGGATGTCTACATGATCCTCAAGATTGTTACTGTGAAGGAGGAATCAACAGACGCTTCATTGGCCAGAGAAGCAAAAGCTGTCTGGATTGGTCATTTCATTTTCACTTTGGCTTTTGACCTGATGATACTGTTCTTTTTCCCTTATACTGCCGTTCGTCTTGCAATAAACGTTGTCGGCATCTCTCTCATTGTGTGGATGGTTTGGGCACGTCCTCATTGGATTATATTGACAAAAATTCAGTTGATGTCACTCTATGACAAAGTTCAATATGTTGTCAAAAGAACCCAAACTCCCAAGATTCCTGCCGTATTAGTTCGAACGTCCGAATTGAATGAATATTTTCGTAAGGTTGAAAGAATTTTGAAAAATGACAATGGTCAATGAAGTTGTTCATTGTCTCTAAAATTCACTTGCAAACAGTTTGTCGGCAAATTGCTTACGGAACTTGGAAACTTTTGGCTCAATGACCACTTTGCAATACATATTGCTGTCCCTGTTTCTTTCATAGTATCTTTGGTGATAGTCCTCTGCCGGATAAAATTTATCCAATCTGCTGACTTCCGTAACAATCCTGTTCTCCCATACCTTTTTTTCCTCGAACTCCTTGATGACCTGTTCTGCCAATTCTTTCTGTTCTGGCGTGGAATAAAAGACAACTGATCGATATTGGGGGCCTACATCGTTTCCTTGTCTATTGGGGGTTGTCGGATCATGTGTAGTGAAAAATATTTCGAGGATTTCCTTCAAAGTTATTATTGCAGGATCAAATTCCACTTTGACAACCTCTGCATGGCCCGTTTTGCCTGTACAAACCTGCTCATAGGTGGGGTTGTCAATATGTCCTCCGGCATATCCTGAAACTGCCGACTTGACTCCTTTTACCTGATTGAATATCGCTTCGACACACCAGAAACATCCTCCGCCAAGCACAATACTTTCCATACATGTTTTATGCGGCTGCTGCATTAATAGTTTAGCATTCTCCCAAATGAACATCTGATCCAATTAAAGATAGGTCCTGGGTTATTTGCAGCTTAATTTGGCTGCTCAGTGGGCCAAGCGCCAACAGTTCTCCCTGGTGATTCGTTGACATGCTGGAACGCTATGAACAATATGATGAGGAACAATAAGCTGTTGATATAGAAAATGATCTTGGGAATGGTTACCAAGAGGAGGAAGGTTGCTGCAAGAGGCCCAAGGATTCTGCTGAAGGAGCTCCAGCCTTGTTGTATCCCTAAAACTTCTCCCTGTTGTGTGGGTGGGGTGGAGTTACTTATGAGGCTTGTTGACGATGGATTGACTAAAGAAATTCCGAGGATAAGGGGGGTATTGGTCAAGAAAAACCAATAAAAGGAGGGAGCAAGGGTAATCGCAAAAAACCCAAACGCAATAAGGGCCAAACCTGACTTGAGCACAACCTGTTCTCCATATCGGCGTATCATTGGACGGATGAATAGGGTTTGTGAAAAGAAAAGCAATAGTCCTGCGTAAGTGAAGTAGTAACCTAACTCCAATTCTGTAATAGCACTCAATTCCAATGCATAAAGTGGGAAAACAGCTATGAAGTTAGAGAATCCTAACGAAACCAATGAAAATATCAAAATGTACCAGAGCACATTGCCATTTTGCCTTAGTGATGCCGTTTTGAAAATCGGCATGCTGATTTTGAGCTTCTCCCTTCTTTTCCCATGTCGTAGCGATTCAGGAAGGAACGGGATGGCAACAATCATATTCAAGAAAGACAAAATGGCAGCAAAAAATGCGGCTAATTGAAATCCTTGAAGACCAAAAACAGATCTGGAACCCAGAAGGCCTCCTATTCCTGGGCCCAAGGCAAAACCCAAGCCAAATGCAGCAGCAATCAGGCCAAAGTTTGCACCACGTTTTTCAGGAGGGGAGACATCGGCAATATATGCGTTTGCAACTGTCAAAGTAGCTGCTGTAAAGATTCCGGCTGAAGTTCTGGATATATATAGGTAAGAAAGATCTGTTGCAAGTCCAAAAATGGTGAATCCCACAGCTGACCCTCCTAGACCAATGACAATAATTGATTTTCTTCCCACCCTGTCAGAAATGGTTCCCCAAACAGGAGCAAAAATAAATTGCATTAGGCTGAAAACTGCCACAATCAAAGTATAATGAATCTCGGCGCTCATTATGCTGTTTTCTGGTGTAAAATCCTTGACAAGAAATGGAAGGTTAGGAATGATGATGCCAAATCCCAACAAATCAATAAACACTGCTGTGAAAAGCAACAACAGTTCAACAGTGCCAGGCTCTCTGGTGCTCATGCAGGAATTAAAATTTCCTCAAATTTAAACAACATCAAAAGAGCTAATCCTTATGGGCAATAGACGCCCTTTGCTCAGGGCTGTCTTGTTTCATCTGCAACATTTCAGCAACTTTTGTGAGATATACATGCAGATCGACTGTGTTGGTCAATGGTACTGGAATATTGATTTTTTTGTGTTCACTGACAACTCTCAGCACTTTGTCATGAAGGCTGATGAGCTGGCTTTTGGTCAAAAAAACCCATTGTGGTCGTTTCCAAACCATTACTGCGAAGTACATGTTGGTCAAAGCAAGAACAGAAAGCCTGAGCACCATTGGTGCAAAAAAGAACATTAGGTCAAACATTGCATATAAAAACAAATAGCCAATCCAACTATATTTGGCATTGCGCTCTTTGGTGTCAATCCTAATAAATTTCTGGATTAGCTGAATGTCAACCATTAGCCGGAAAAGAACATAGGGCCATGGGTATTTGGCAGAGATTAGAGTTCCTGCAACAATTATTCCTATGTCAGCATCGATGGTAATAAACGACATTTGGATCATTGGAAATGTTGAGTAATCGGATGAGATGGGAATTTGCTTCCAAAAAGGTATGATCAAAATCAGAATGGAAAAAAAGAGGTGCAAAGCGTAATCCAAAATGTCTTTCTTCAACCTCATTCCAAATAGCAGAAGCAGAGCGTAAATGCCTATAAAAAGGAAATAAAAGATTCTTGTTAGCACGGCTGTTTCCAAGAAGTTCACCAAATAAAGAATGATGATACCTGATAAAAATCTAAAAAAAAGAATGAGATACTCTGGGAATCGTGTTATTAAATAGTAGTAGGCAAGCTGGACGTTGATAACAAAAAACAGCACGATAACTATTCCTCTGAGAATCAACGGAATGTTGCTCCCATCCAGCATTGTCAATGGATTCTTTTTACCATTTTTTAACCTTTCAATTTCAAAAGTATAGCCGTCAATTGATGCTGACCCTTATATTGAACTGTCCCTCCCTGAAAATTATGATTACATTTGGCGAATATCCCGCATTTCTAAAAAGCCTCCATCTTTACATGTCAAAGGATACTGAAGAAAGGCAACGATATTGGTATGCTTCCTATCCCTTACTTGAGCAAGCTGATGTGGAACTAGGATATCATCGGAATTATGGTTCCAAAGGAACCTCTCGAAAGGTTGCAGATTTCGTTGACAGTGTAACCAAAAATTTGGCACTGCTTCCTGATTTTGAGGCGCATACGCTTCAATACACGTATCTTCTTGTGGATTGCCTGCTAGTGACGCCTTTATTGTCTGGGTTTGACGTGCCCGCTGTAATCGAATGGTCTCTGGACTTGCTTAAACAATTTGTGGTGCTTCATGAGGCTGCGGTTCTTTGTTGGTACGACTTGAAAATTTCACCAAAAGTCATACTCGATCTTTTTGGAAAGGCCGAACTGACCCAAAAGGAGGCTTTCCATATTCTAGGGGAAATGAGTTTGCGTTATCCACAGGAAACAATTGAATATGTTGCGGCAACTCAATTGTTGAATAACGAGTATGTCTCCCGTTTTGTCCAAAAGCTGTATCGAGCAAGAACAAAACAATTGAACAAGGATTTTGTACCTGTAGGCTCCGTTTCAGATATTTCGACATGGCTGGAGAGTGTGAACCTCTTATAGCGGGACTTTTGCCACTGTGATTATAATTCCTGAATATCTATAGTCCTTGATGTCTTCGAAATTTAATGTTTTCAAATGCTCCTTTAGCATGGCGATGTCAGTGCATTTGCAAAAATCAGATCTTTCAATTTCTGAACAGAACTCATTCATTAATATGTGGTCTATTGTTTGTAACTTTTCGAGTGAGACAATCACTACAAGACCATTGGCCTTGGTCACCCGTTTTGCCTCGTTTAACCACATGTCTGAATCTTTTGCCTTCCCAACATTTGAAAATCCAAGGATAACTGTTGCATCATAGAATTGATCTGCCTCCCGGATTCTCCCTTCTAACATGTCTGTTTGATGAATTTCCATGGGTTGCAGATTGTTTTTGTACCTTTGAAAGGTGTCATTGTCTGCCAATATGAATGGGATTCGGGCAAACTGTGCTACCAGATGGATTTTTTTTAGTGATAACCCTTTCTCTAAATCTATAATGAGTATTTTTTCCCTATCCTGCGGACGAATGCCACTTTCTTCAATAAACTTGGGCAAGAGGGTGTCAATGCTCTCCTGAAAATTGGAATATCGAATCATGGAAAGCTTGTGAAGTCTACTTGCTGCTTCAATACCCTTTTCAGTTATTAGAATTTTCGAATGGGCGGTCTCTTTTATTAGATCTAGCTCAATAAGCTTGTTG
>JALUTL010000057.1 GCA_027016475.1 Candidatus Heimdallarchaeota archaeon | reverse complement strand
GTTCAATCGTTATTGGAGGACTTTCTCCTATGAACATACAGGACATGATCATGAACGGCAGGTTTTGGAGCATAACACAAGAAAACAAGCTCAAGGAACATGGGTACACAATCCATGACCTCATGCCAAACAATAAGGAAATCCAAATCATCGATGAATTCCTCCTCAAAAACATGGTCGCAGGAACAATGCCGCGAAACCTCCCAAGACCAAAACCCTACTATCGTTATAATGAGGATAATGAAAATGACCCAAAATTCCATGAACTAAAAGTGAGTTTTGCTGATGATCTTGTATTCATTGTAAACGCGCTTACCAAGACTATTGAGTATATCCAAATCTACAGCTACTTAAATCCTCATTTCAAGGATCTTATTGATATGCATGACCTCCTTGCACTCCCAAATCTCGAAAGAATATCTTGCAGAATATACAACGATTCCATCGACCTTGGCAAAATTCAATCCAAAAAAATTACCAGCATGACATTGTCAGGAAAATTTACCCTCAAAAATATTCAGAACCTCCATGAAACGAAAAATATTGAATACCTTCGCATTAGGCTTGATGAGTATCGCAATCAGCCAATCAAATACATGAACAATGAATATCTTGACCTCAACAAAATCCATAAGCTTAGATTTTTTGAAGCAACGAAAATGAAGGTAAAATTGCTACAGGAACATCCTGCAATTGAAACTCTTAAACTATTCAACGGAAAAATATGCCTTCAGCACCCAATTAGAAAAAAGATCCAAAATGTGGTAATTAAGAACTCTACAATAAATATGCACCACCAAAAATTGAATGAAGTTTTTACGAGTATAAGACATCAAGAATCAGCAATAACTCATTTCAAAATGCAATAAATAAATGAATATACCAAAAACAATAAATTCATGTCATAACATGAAACATTTGTTCCCAAGGGAACATGCAGGGGTCGCCCAGCCTGGTCAACGGCGCTAGGTTGAGGGCCTAGTCCTTTAGAGGTTCGTGGGTTCAAAGTTTAGATTTCTGCGGGTATCGGATGGAATTCCCACCCCCTGCATTTTTAGTTTTGTCAGAGGCTTTTTTTTTGAGGCAAATTTTATTTTGGAAATATTTATGGAAGTGGATATTTTGTTGATATAGGGGGTGGTTCATTATTTTCAGTTGCTTTCATTTTGGCTACATGCAGATATTCTTTTCTCTTGTTGGTCAGAATGGATTTTCAAATGAATGATGGTCATTCTCTGATCATTTAGAGTTTGATAGCTTTACCACGATGTTTTTTTGGGTTCTCTATTTTTCGTGCTTGAGTTTGACGGGAAACATATGTTTCAGTGTTTTATGATCAAGCGGCAATGGTAAGACATTTGTTTAATTATTGTTCTACATTTTTTCTTTTTTTGCATCGAGTTTATAAAAAACTATTTAACCTACAACGATGCTTTTTGCTACATGCAACTGAAAAAACATGTTGCTGGATTGATGCTCATTGCATTGTCATTGAGCATGTTGAGTGTTGTGAATACTGGCACTGGAATCTGCATTGGTTCAATTTGCAGTGATGATCCTTTGGAGCCATTTGTTAGGGTACGGGCGAATCGCCAATATTACAGTGGAGACCGCCCGACTATAGAAATAACGATTAGCAGAGCCGATTTGGATACAACGGCAGAGCTTCAGCGCAAGTTTGGCAGTTCTTGGATTACTATTGGAACTGTTCCTAGCCGCATGGGGACGTATTATGTTACGGACACTGTATCTCATTCAGCCGGTACAGTCGAATATCGATTGAAATATAGGTCTTCGGGGTACAAATATGCTTATGGCACCATAACAATTGGAAAGGTTGCAGCGCTTTTGATTCATGGGTTTCTGGCTGGGCCAACTTTTATGAGTGCGATAAAATATCGTATTGATGATCTGTATGATGAAATGTTCGTTGCGGACTATTACGATTCGATCAATAAGGTGAGTCTTCGCTGTGATGGTTTTTGGGACATTTTAATTTTGGACAGGGACTGTATAGGGGACATTGCGTCCTATCATGCAGATATCGATCAACCAATTGGTCCAGGTTCATATTATGACAAGGATTCAAAATCAGTTAAATATGTTGGGACTGGAGATAACAATTTGGCCCGTCGGGTCTATTACGACACATTATATCCAAGTTTAAGGACTTATCCATATCGTATCGACATAGTTGCTCATTCCATGGGTGGTCTTGTAGGAAGGGCATTAATTCAACACTATTTGCATCCATCAGGTGGTCGATTTACAGCGGGCGGTTATTCTCATGAATTGAGGAATTTTGTTACCCTTGGCACACCCCATCGTGGGCTTGACATTGATGATGATGAGGGGGGTTGGTTGGGTAGATTAGTTGATACGATCAATGATTTTTTCAGTGGTTCCAATGTGGTTCCGAGATCGGTGGAAATGCTTGATCGAACCGTTCCAGCGGGAATATGGGTCAATTCGCTCGAAACATCGTGGTCAAACGTTAAAACGTATACTATTGCTGGAGTAAAGTCTGAAGCGGCATACGAAGATTATAAATTAATTGATGTATTGGGGGACTATACACCGATTAAAGAATTGGAACGGGAGGTTAGTGATGGAGAGATTCCTCTTAGTTCAGCGGCCGGTTTGCCAGGTGTTGTTGGGCACAAGAATTTTTATGTAAACCATGCATCACTACGAGAAAATTACAAAGTCCTTGCCTTTCTTTATCAATTATTGGCTTCAAAGCTCCAAACAGTTTCAAAAAACGTATTTTATCAAATTCGTTACGTTGATTACAATATTAATTCACTGATCTATCATTTCATCAAGCTTTATCTCGAAGGAACTGAGATTTATTCCTTAGGAAATGGGAATTCAGAGATATCGCCTTCCATAAAATATGAAACCCCGAACACGGTTTCCAGCTTTATGCTCAAAGTGCCTGTTGCGGCGGATTCAATATATCTTCCAGTTCAACTCTTTGTAGGGATTAATAACAAATTCAGAGTACCCGAATATTTTGTGCTTCCAAACAGCTATCACTTTAGACTTGTTCAGGCAAATTTGGGTATGGATGTTTTTTATGATTTTGATCAAATGTATTTGTCTGTCGACGCAACTTGGAACATATACAAATATCAGGATTCTCGTGTTGTTGACACATCTTGGTCTATCACAATTGGGTTTACAATCTTGGTTTAAATTAGAACTGTTGTTATTTTTCTTTTCCATCATTTTTTGATCTAAGGAAATTCTGCGGGAGCCGGATGGGTTTCCCACCCCCTGCATTTACTTAGAAATTTTAGATGAAACTTATTTTGTGTAGACAGTATATGCACTGACGGGGAGAGTTTGTAGTCCCAAACCAATCTTTGGATCACCATTAATGCGTTGTCCCGAATGCCATAACCAAACAGCAGGAATTGTGATTAGCATGGTACTTACGGCTAAACTAGCAACGCTGACAGATATTGCAAAGGCAGTTGTCAAATAATTTGCAATTGCAGATACTGCATATCCCCCAACTACACCTGCACCAAATGCAACCGTGTCTTTTAACCAAGGGGCAAGATTAAACCAAATTATGATTTCCGCGTAGGTTGGAACACAAGCTTTTCCCCACCAATGACTTACACTGAGACGACGAGGTTTCTCTTTTTACTGCCAATTGATATCCACTTTCTGTGGGGTAGAGGAAAAGCGGGATAACGTTTGAAGATTGTAAATCTTGGAACCTGACACCCAGCTTCTGAATAATTTTTTGAAAATTATGTGACTAGGTCTGCTTTATGCAATAATACGGTCTGAAATCACCATTGTCCAATAAGTGCGTCAATCTTCTGTCCAAAGGAGAAGACATTTTTTCCAGTGTTTTTCGTCAGCTCCATGGTTTTTAAGCCCAGCATGTAATGACTATTTGACTTGGAATTTCGGATTATGGTTGCCAGCACGTCCCATGAAACTGTCATTCCATAATATTCGATTCCTTCGTCAGATCAGTGTCCCACATAGATGATTGGGGCCTTGAAGGCCATAATCCTTTCGTACATTGAAAAATCCACCACTCTTGCTCTAGGGAAGTTCGACTTTAGCTCCGCAATGGCGGCCATCTCCTCCACGAAATCTCCGAACTGCACCACAAGGGGTGAGACGGCAGTGTTCGAAATCTCGATATCTGAGAGCACCGGTGCAAATCCGGACATCATCAGGATACCTATGAAGAACAGTCCTGTAATATGCTTTAGTGAAAGCATGAGCTGTGGGGAAAAATGGAAAAAAACTTTCGGTTGTGATGCAAAAAAGTGGGAAAAATACAGAATAATTTACGGTAACAATGACAATTTGAAAAGGCATAAGCTGAAAAGCAAGGATTTGGAATGGAGAAATGTCAAATTTTTTAGAAAGTGAGGGCAATGTTGTTGTATCCTCGTAAAGTGGGCTTCCTCATTTGACAGTAGTAGTTGCTCACAAAAAGATTGAATGTCAGAAACAGAAACGAATTAGCTTATTGTCTGTCAAACAGAAGTTCTGCAAAAGAACAGTATCAGGACATCATGCGTTTACGTCGTGGTAGTTGTAGTTTGGATCCCTGTTTGGTGGGAAGTACTTGTCGATGTATTTTTCGTCAATTCTTTTGAGCTGTCTTTTTGGATTGGGGAAGATGGTGAGGAGTTCCCATCCAAGGTCGAGTGTGTCGAAGATTGACCTGTCCTCTTCGTATCCCTGTGAGATGAACTGGTCTTCGAACTGCTGAGCGAAGTTCAGGTAGAGCCTGTCTTCATCAGAGAGTGATTCTTCTCCGACGACTGCAACGAGATCTCTGAGTTCCCTTCCTTTTGCGTATGATGCGTAGAGCTGGGAAGAGAGGGCAGAGTGGTCTTCACGTGTTGATCCCTTTCCGATGGCCTCCTTCATGAGTCTGGAGAGTGATGGGAGCGGATTGATGGGGGGGTAGACACCTTTTCTGTGGAGTGCCCTGTCGATGTAGACCTGTCCTTCGGTAATGTATCCTGTAAGGTCAGGAATGGGGTGGGTCAGGTCGTCGTTTGGCATGGTAAGGATTGGGATCTGTGTAATTGAGCCTTTCTTTCCGATGATTCTTCCTGCCCGCTCATAGATTGTTGAAAGGTCTGAATAGAGGTATCCGGGGAATCCACGTCTTCCTGGCACTTCTTCACGTGCAGCACCGATTTCACGGAGTGATTCGCAGTATGATGTCATGTCAGTGAGGATGACGAGGACATGGTAGTCCTTTTCGAATGCAAGGTATTCTGCTACAGTGAGTGCAATCCTTGGTGTGATGATTCTTTCGACAGCGGGGTCATCTGCAAGGTTGAGGAAGAGGACGACCCGTTCGAGTGCTCCGGTTCGTTCGAAGTCAGACTGGAAGAATCGTGCTTCTTCTGCGGTAATACCCATTGCCGCGAAGACGACGGCAAATGCTTCTCCTTCACCGAGTACTTTTGCCTGCCGTGCGATCTGTGCACCGACTTGATTGTGGGGGAGTCCTGATCCTGAGAAGAGTGGGAGTTTTTGTCCCCTTACCAATGTGAGGAGTGCATCGATTGTGGAAATTCCTGTCTGGATGAAAGCCCTTGGGTATTCTCTGGCAACTGGATTGAGTGGGTTGCCTGAAATGTCTCTTCGTTCTTCACTGATGATCTGTGGTCCGCCGTCAATTGGTTCACCACGTCCATTGAAGACTCTTCCCAACATTTCTTCAGACACGCCAATTTCAAGGGTTTTGCCGATGAATCTGACAGAGGTGCTTTTTGTGTCCAGTCCACTGGTTCCTTCGAACACTTGGACGACGGCAAGGTTGTTTGTAATTTCCAGCACTTGTCCTCGTCGTCGTTCGCCAAATCCTGTTTCGACTTCACAGATTTCTCCATAGCTTACTCCTCCCTTTCCCTGAAGGTCGACAAACAGGAGAGGTCCAGAAACCTCTTTGACGGTTTTATAAGATTTAAGTTCATTCTTGACGTTCAAGTTCCTACCTCTTTTTATTTTGCAAACTGAATTAATGCCTTAAAATCCTTTGATTGAAATCGAAAAAAACTGAACCATTTGGAGACAATTTGTTCAGTATTGCCGTTTGAGCTTTGTGTTTCCGCATGTGTCACATTCGTTGTGGGCAGATGATGCAGTTCCGCATGCAGAACAGACGTATCGGTATTTTCTTTTGCGGACATTTTTTTTGGTCTTGAATCCTTTTGTGCTTATGTTCAGGAA
>JALUTL010000056.1 GCA_027016475.1 Candidatus Heimdallarchaeota archaeon | reverse complement strand
ATTGTATCCACCATCTTTGAATATTGGGAGGGAATAGTCAACCCTCCATCCTTGATGATCAAACATTTTTTCAGAAAATCTCGATTTGTCTCCCAATAATGTCGGATGACAGTCATCATCAACAATGTCTCATGAACCAACATGTAGCTTGTCGCTACTGTTTCTGCCACAAAATCCTCGTTGATGTCCATGTAGAAACCCAAAAAATCTGACACTAGGAGTTCCTCCGAACAGTCGTTGCATGAAGCAATGGCTGAGCTTGGATCTTTCAGCTCAACATACGCCTTTTTCTTGTCACAATACGGACACTTGAATCCTACTGTTTTCGATTTTGGGCGGGGACTCCACAAATCGAAAATAAGCCACAACAGAGTTTTGTATACCTCCCCTTCCAATGACTTGTCCAGCAATGACTGCTCGATGATGTTTCTTACGCCATCAAAAAGCCCCATCGATTTGGGAAACACATTTCGAAGTGGAATTGCAGTGGCATGGTATACGGCCCTGTCCTCAAGAAGATCCCGCAACTCTTTTGGATGCGGATGAGTAGCGTCAATTCGTTCCAGACGATCCTTTTCAAACACGAGGATGGCTGTTTTTACAAAGCTTACCTCTTTTCTCGGATTGGAATCACCTTTTATAACCTGTTTTGATCCATCAATCCCAAAGATTACGGAGAGAGGCTCAACGCCTTTTGTGATAGAATCTATTGAAAAATAGCTGTACATGTCATTCTCTCCATAGTGCAGGTCACCTGAAAAACCTGATATTTCTTTGGCCTCAAAGGATTCAACCAACTCGTTGACCAGCTCACTCTTCAGAACCTCAAGATGACCCAACTTGCTTGCAAATTCTCTTTGATATGGCATGCAATCACCTGAACTCATCAATTTGGACAGGAATGGTATACCTGTGCGATCTGGTCAATATCCGCATGAACCCTTTGCGCCGAAGCCTCAATATGTCTTTTGTGCAACTTTTGAACTCTACATTCAGTCTGGCCAAAGTGTCTACCTCTCGCTCTGATGATATGTGAGCAATAAAAAAATTCTCTGTTTGTGCAAGCAAGTCAGGGTGTATTGAAGAAACGCTCTGTGTTGAATAGACCATGCCAATGTTGTATTTCGCACCTTCTTTGGCAATCCGCCGGTAGATGTCCACTTCAGATGTCTCCTTATTGGGAAACAAATTATGGGCCTCCTCAAAGAACAATTGAATGTACTTGTCCCCAAGCTCATTGTTGGAAAACTTCTGTACTTGCTGGCTAAATATCTCTTTCGACAGATATGTTGAATAGTAGTCAAGAATCAACGGATGTGCATTCCCCAAATCGAGAATCACAACCTTACCTGCATCAAGAAAATCCAAAATTTCCTTTGAAAAGTTGCCTGCAGCAGTATCATGATATATCCTGTAATCCATCAACAGCTTTGGACCCAACCCCGTCTTTGGCAACAGAAATTCTAGCAGAGCCAAATCATCCGAATCAAGAAGAGCATTCCCGCTTCCTTTCGACTTGAAAACTACATCATCACTGTTCCTCCTATGATATTTGATCAGCAGTTCAACTTCCTCAAGACAAGTTTGCAATATGTAGAACTTCGGAAACTCCTCTTCACTCCCATAAAGCTTTAAACGAAGTTCCTTGCTGAACTTTGGATCAAGATTCATCTTGAGCTCTCCCATCAGATAATCGTCTTTGATCTCAAAGCCTGCTCTTTTCAAGATGCACCAATACATCAGGATCTTTCTTCTGGCACGCAACTTCTGTCCTCGATCCATTTGCGACAATTCGTCAAGCTCAGGAAGCGAAACACTCAGAAAAGACTTGACATAGCTGGACGTGTCCTTCCGGTCATTCCTCAATAGCTCTGCCAAAATGGCATGAGACCTTGCAGGAAACTCATAAAAGTTAATCCGTAAGTTTCTTGATTCAGTTTTCTGTTTAGGAGTAATTGAATACACGACACAATCATCCGGAAACACTGTTTGAATCGCCCTGTTCTGGGGATTCTCGTTGGCGTATTCACCATTGATGTCAAAAATCAGCTGCCCTACGTTTTTCCTTTCCCGTGTAGTTTCTATTAGACTTTTGACAAGAATCTTTATGGTGTTGCTTTTGCCCAATCTGGTCTTGCCGAACAGTGCAGTCCGTGTGCCCTTGAAATCATCCGTTGAAACAAACACATCCACATCAAGCTTGCTTGCCCCTCCAATCATGTTTTCCGTCAGCCTAAGCTTGCCAATCCTGAATCTTCCCTCTGATGGAATCATCATGTTCACTATCAGATCCAGCAGCTCCTTGTCAGGGGAATAGATCCTGTACTTGTGGGCCGCCAAATAAATGTTTAGGTCAGCAGAAAATTCAAAAGAACCACTTGAATCATAGGCATAGAACATCCCGAGAACCTCAGCCTTCAATGCACTCCATTGAAGCTCCGCCTGCGTGAACCGGTCAATCTCTGGCATTGAACGCTTCTGCAATTCAAAATAGGTCTGCTGAACCTCACGAGACAACGGGGTCTCAGTTGTCCTGAGCACCCTCAACAGAATAAAGTGATAAGGAACACCATCCTCAAATTCATGAGGAACCATAATCAAAAACGAATTCCTTGGAATCCCGCCTACAGCAACCTTGAACGGATCGGAGGTAATAATCGTCGCCTCCTCATACCCTATCTCCAATGCATAGCCAACAAATCTCTGCTGACGATATTGCTTGGCCTCTTCCAAGGCTTTCTCTCGTGACAAAAATTCGACCAGCCTCTGCTGCGGACTGCTCTGCAACAAGGTCTTTTCAAGGAAACTTTTCATTTTCCCACCCTATACAAAACCTATATGATTCCGGAAATAAAAAGATTTGGTGAGAATTACTCATAGAAGAAGACAGCAAACATCATCTCAACCCTTGCCTTCAATTTTCCGTTCCAGCTCCTCAATTCTCCTCTCTTGAACCTCAAATATCTTTCTCAACAGATTGATCAATTCAAAGCACCCTGTACACACTCCTTGCAAAGATGCATACACATACACCTCATTGGCGAATCTTTCGACTAGCCTGTCCAGTTCTTCCATAACCGCATTTGATGTATGCAATAAAAATAGGTGTCGCGGTTGTTTCGATTGAACTCACCTTTCCAGCAGACAAATTGCCACGGTAATCCTTGATCAGCCGTTTGCATCCCATCTTTTGGACATTGACAACAGACGTATTGCCTTCCCATCGATTTTTTCACTTGATCAAAGATCATTCGGCAACACCACTCCGGGAATTTGAGGTTCGGGCTGCCAGATTTCAATTCCGAATGTCTTTGCATCCTCCCGCACCTCATCTGATAGATCAAAGCATGCAAGGATTTTCCGGACAACTTTCTTGCCGTATCCCTTTTCCAACAGTTCACAGACCTTGTGGAATCCAAACAGATCGAACCGGTCACAGTTGGCCTTGAACTCGAATGCCCAAACCTCATCATCCTTCTCCAAATACAGATCCACGTCCGTAATGTATCCCTTGCCGAATACAATCCCCTCCTTATCTATAAGCTGCACCTTGCGAACCTTGAACGAAGGCATCCCGAGGTGCTTGAGGACTTCATTCAGCAACTTATGGGCCTCTTGTTCCCGCATCTTGCCATACTTGCTCGAAATCTTCGCCATCTCATTGTGAAGAAGCGAAAAGCCATTGTTCATTGCAACAATTAGATTCTCAATCCTGTCATTCTGCTGCTTCATCTCCTCACGGATGCTTTTGATCTCCTCGTTCTGAAGCTTCATCTCCTCACGGATGCTTTTGATCTCCTCGTTCTGGAGCTTTATCTCCTCACGGATGCTTTTGATCTCTTCACGAATGTTCTTGATCTCTTCATCATGCTTCTCCATTCGTTCATAGACTTTCAGAAATCTCTCATCCATCTGTCGCCTTAAGCTTTCTATGTCCTCCTTCGTTGCCAATTGCTCTGGTGCAACAATGTACCCCAGATTGCGCAACGCCTTGGGTAGCAACTGCTCAAGCCTTCGCTCCAGCTCATCGTCGGAAATACTCATCTGATATTAATTTGTCTCGTCGATATAAAAACATAAGTACAAAAAACTGCCGATTGATGATCGTCTTAATCCCTAATGGGTATTTCACGCCTCCGCGACCAGGAAGGCTTTTTTTGAAAGCTATTGCGAGTGCCTCCTGTCTTAATCCCTAATGGGTATTTCACGCCTCCGCGACCCCTTTGTAGATCACTTTTATAGCATAAAATCCAAGTGTCTTAATCCCTAATGGGTATTTCACGCCTCCGCGACTTGTGAGTGTACGCTTTGTCAGGAATTTGTGGACGTAACGTCTTAATCCCTAATGGGTATTTCACGCCTCCGCGACTTGACCCTCTCAGCGTCTGGCCAGGAATGGCTGGATGGTCTTAATCCCTAATGGGTATTTCACGCCTCCGCGACAGGATATTTTTTGAACACTACTGCGGTTGTATCATGTCTTAATCCCTAATGGGTATTTCACGCCTCCGCGACCGAGGCATATTTTCCATCTACAGCCCCTCTACTTAAGGATTCCGAATCGCCTTCGTGCACATACCCCATCATGTTGTAACCCATTTCCAGACTGTCTCCTCCATAAATTTCGGGGGAGCGCGCAGCTTATCCGATAGACTTATAAACTGATGTTGGTCATTTTTTGCTTCCATTCAAAACAGCTTTCCTTCTCTCAATCATACCCGATCAGATCAAAGCATATTTTTCCACGACATTCTGCATGGTCAGGACATTTGGTATGGAGAACCTACCCAAACCTGCTGTCCTGCCACGTCCCACACCTGTCATGAACCCAATTTTCAGAAGACTTGAGGCAAAGCGGTGAGTTTCCTCATCTTCACACCTGTACCACACCATGCCGACCCAACCCCTATGAACCTTTTTTTTGCCAGTCGTTGCCCGAGAGATTCTGCCGTCAGCTGATTCCACGTGGATCTTTTTAAGCAAACCGTCGACATGTTCCCTGTCCCATGTGGTTTTCGGATACCATACGTTCCAAATGCTGACCAGATTGGAAAAAACGAGGGAAGGCTCTGGCCAGACGATGTACTGTGAGCCCATCGTGAAGGATGTGGGTGTATGGAACCGTACAGGAATGGGGTTTGGCAGTTCCTTGCTCATGACAGTGGATGGGTTGACTTGTGTCAGCTCCAATGCTTTCAGTTCCAAGCCGTCATGGTCTGCTTTCCATGATCGGTTGAATGAGATCGGCACAAGCTTTGCCAACTGCTCATTGACTGTTGCGACATCAAAGTAGACCAAGGTGCCCTCCAGCAGCTCAATGTCTCTTGATTTTCTTCTCCGATCCATTTTTCTTTGGTGTCCATTGGATTTCATTACCATGAGGTTTGAAAGGGCAAAGGACTTGATTCCTGGTTCATCATGGATTTCAGTTGCTGCATGCTTGTCATGGGCTTTCAGCATCTCGAAGAACATCCCCCTCGCCATTCCCCCTGAATGTTTAGGAATTGTGCCGAAGGATGTCACCTGAAACAGTATCCGGAAATACCAGACATCCATACCCTCGAATGGAATCCAAGAATTAAACCTTTTCGGGTGAATTTGATATCGCCCGTCGAGCGTTGGGGAAAAAGTTTATTTATACCGCATGCGATTATAATTTGTACCTAGGAGTATGGGGGAAAAATGTGTTAATTGGTTTGGTTAAAAGACTTGGTGAAATCAAGCTCAAGGAATCCTCTGACATCATACTGGAACGGCTCTTGGCCTCCCAGAATCCATACAGGCTGACCCATATTTACGCGGTCGAAATTGATTTGGAGAAGGACACATTCAAGATCATTACAGAGGAATACGACTCGAACAAGGAGAATCTCTATCTCAGAGGAATTCAAGGTGGAAATTCAGAAAACCTGTCCCCTGTTCTGAACATCAAACCGACAGAATTGGCAAAGAACCCTGAAAAGGTAATTAATCTCAGAAAATTTCCGACAGAGCAGACCTTGTTTGAGAAGCAAGGGCTGAACAGGGAAGAGTTCCCCATATATCTGTCTCTGATTCAGTGGTATGACAGAAGAAAGGATGACCTTGCAAACGAACTATTGAACAAAATTCAGCAGGAATACTATGATGACAAGTCAAAAAAGGTGGACAAAAAGGCACCTACATTGCTTGTCTTCAAATTGCTGTTGAATGGCAGTCCAAAATATCCCGGTGAGATACCAGAATTCAAGGATGCCTATGTCGTTCTTTCTACTCCCCCATCACCAACAGATTCAGTTACAGGCTTATGTATGGCATGCGGAAGGCTGAAACCGCTGACACCTGTTCAGCAGGTGAACACGTCCCTTTTCGAGTTCTTTACTCTTGATTTGAACAACTTTGTGCTGGGTATGGAACAGAAATACAGCAATCAGCTGACATTGTGCATCGACTGCCAAGAGATCACAAAGCTTGGCCTGTCCGTCCTTGAGAATGAGCTGAGTTTCAAGGCCTACACGAGAACACTCGATTCCAAGAACACCTTGTTTGTCAACCACGCCCTACTCCCCACAGCCTTCAGCAACACCTTGGTGCAGGGTGTAATGGAAAGCCTGAGCAAGATCAGGAGAGATCGGGCTGAAGAAATACGAAGGTCATACCGAAAGGAACTCGAAGAACTGAGCCAGCGCCTTTCAAGGGTTGACAAAAAAGCGGCAAGGGAGCTGAAAAAACAGATCAAGGAAATTAAGGAACAACTGGCAAAAGTCAAGGATTTGGAGGAAGTTGACGAACGTTTCATTCTTGATCAGTTTGCAAAGAACGGAGTCTCATACATTGATCTGTTCTATACTTTGGAACAGGCAGGCGTCGGTTCCTTCAAGAAGGTCTTCATGGACTTGACATTTGTCAATGCCGGCCATCTGAAACGCCTGATGGACAATATCGTCCAATTGGAAACTGAGTTCAGCAAAAGGGGCTTGCTCTATTGGAAAGAAATGCCATACCGATTTGAATTTGGTGATCTCTATGCGCTGTTCAGCATCAAAATCGCCGACCTTGTCAGAAATGCCCTACTGACAGGATACAAGGTTTCTGCGGCAGAACTTGCCAGAGATGCCCAGCGGAACCTCAGAGATCCATTCCTCAAGCTGAACGCGAAGCTGAACAAGAACATCAGCATTTCCAGGGCCAAATACAACAGGATGATGAACACCTTCCTGTTTGTCCATGACCTGCTGGAACGAATGGAATTGCTAAAGGAGTGAGAACATGACAGAAAAAACATTTTTGGATAAACTTAGGGAAGACAATGAGTTCATTGACAAGGTCTTTGGAACTTCATTCTTCCATAACAAACCGGAACGGCAACTTGCCTACCTTGTGGGGAGATACTACTCCAAAGCTACATATCTGCAAAGCAAGGAGCTACGTACCAACAGCCTGATCAAGAAGCTTCCGAACTACACAAAGAGGATCGATTTGGAAAAAATCAAGGCCATGTTGGACGAATGCAACATAGTCCTTCAGAAGGTTGCCTCCATGAAAAAATCACCGGGCGTCATGCTCAGTGACTTGCGGAACAGAATTTTTGCACTTCTTCAGTCAATCGAACAGAGCACGGAAACCCCATCTGATCTGGGAATAGCCTTCCAAATGGGCTATGACAGTTCTTTGGCACAGCTGCAGGTTGACGAAGAGGAGAGTGAAGAAACATGAAACAACGTAGAGAAATCATATTCATCTATGATGTGAGGGATTCCAATCCCAATGGAGATCCGGACGACCAAAACCGTCCACGAATGGACGACAATGATTACAATGTGGTAACGGATCTGAGACTGAAACGAACAGTCAGGGACTATTGGTTGACTAAGGAAACCACAGGCAATAGGGTTCTGGTAAGAAGGGAAGTCAACGAAGAGAATGGCAATGTCCTGTCTATGAAAGAGTTGGTTTCCACTGAACTTGGCATAGGAGACACTGTCAAAAGCGACACCAGACAACTGATCAGGGAACAGTTACCGGCACGGTTCATCGATGTCCGTGCATTTGGTGTCGTGGCAACAGTAAAGGACGCAAATGTCGCATTGACTGGCCCTGTCCAGTTCTCCATTGGCAGATCCATGAACAAACCAACCATCAAGTCCTACACCATCTCATCAACTATAGCTTCTGAAGCAGGAAAAGGACAAGGATCGATCGGAGAATTCCATACCCTTGACTATTCCCTCATCAAGTTCCATGGCATTGCCTGCGAATACAACGCCGAAGCCACAAAATTCTCGGAAGAAGACCTGAAATACGTCTTTGAAGGATTGTGGAACGGTACCAAGCGCCTGAACACCAGAAGCAAAACCAACCATGTGCCGCGTCTCCTTGTGTCCGTGGTTTCAAAAGAAAAGGAATTCCAGATCGGAGATCTTGACAAAGGGCTTGTATTGGAGGACGAAACCATCAAGTCCCCTGAGGAGGCAAGAATCAATGTGTCTGGATTTCTTGAAAGACTCAACCAGTTCAAGGATTCGATTGACTCCATTGAACTGAAGGAAGACGGCATACTGACATTTACCAATGGAAAAGAGACATCAAGGTTCCTGAAGGATTTCCTGAAGGGATTCACTGTCAAGCAACTCTGAACTGGAGGAGACTAGCTTGAAAGTCCTCATGGCAACTCTGGAAGGGGATTATGCTCATTTCAGAATTCCTGAAACAACCCGGGAAAACCTGAGCTGCCCCTTTCCCCCTAGAACTGCTATCCTTGGCATGGTCGCTGCCATGATGGGTAAACCTAGAAATTCCTATTGGATAACAAATGATCCAATAAGAAATTTGAAAGTCGCTGTCGAAATACTCAATCCACTCAAACGTACCTTCCTCAAAATCAATTACATCAGAGTCAAAGAAACTGTCTCTTTGGACAGATCAACCAAGGTGTACATTCCAGAGGATCCGTTTGGAGCAGGACTGATTGGTCTGAATGATGAGGATTTCCAAAATCAAAGAGAGTTCCCAAAATACAGCAGAGGCATGAATGCACCATTCAAAATGAACATCATGAAGGATGTCAAATACCGAGTCTATCTCAGCTCTGATGATGACTCCCTCATGCAGGAGCTTCAGCAACGCCTGACAAAAAGAAAATTTGTATTTCCTCCATACTTGGGGCATGCTAACCTTCTCGCACATTGGGAGTTCGAAGGAATCCATGACGCAACCCCAATCGCAGCAGGCAAGCCAATCCAATGCAATACGGTCGCTCCTTTGTCCGCTGTCCGGCTCGAAACCCTCCCGTATGATCTTGCAGGCACCCCTGTGCTGTACAACCTGCCAATGGCAATGAAGGCGGCTGACGAAACGAAACCCCCTTCCATTTGGAACCTGATCGTTGAAAGAGTGGAATCCGTTTTCCTTGTTCAACCTTCTGACCAGTTCATGGCAGTATTCAAAGAAGACAGGGCCTTCCGTGTCAAGGACAAATCAATTGTGTTCCTTTGATGTAATATGATGAACCTGAATTCAATTCCAAGATTCGAACAACTGCTTGCCAGACCTGGACAGCCTCTTGAACAACATTTGGCTGCCGTCAGAATAGGGTTGGACATGATCAGGTTCAAAATCCCCTTCTTCAGCATTCCTGCTGACGCAATATTCGGCAATGACGATCTGCATCCCATTGTCCTGCCAGAATGGGTGGTCATGGATATCATGAGCATACTTGTGGCATGCCATGATTTCGGAAAGGTGTCCCCCTTCTTCCAAGCGAAGATCCGCAAACAAAAGATCGGCAAACAGCTTACCCCTTTAAGCTACCACACTAAAACCAGCGCTTATTTCGCTTTCTTCCTTCTCAAAGAATATTTCGAAACCCATGCTGGATTCCTTGAAACAATTCCAAACGAACTTATCGATCTGTTCCTGACCATCATCCCTTACTCGATCATCAACCACCATACGCCGAAACTGAAAACAACTTTCCTCGACGGCGCAGAAATCCCTGCGGAAACATTACTGACACTCCATATAATTCATCAACATGTTTTCCCAATGACCTTTGACATTACGCTTCCAAACTCACAAAAAACACAGGGAAACCTCGTGAATCTGATGCTGACCGCAATCGCCTGCCATCCCTGCGGCATTGACCACTCCACCATGATTTTTCAGGCCCTTCAAAAAACCTTTCAATTGATAGATTCCAATTTTATGGTAACAGGGCCACTGGACATTCCGCACATCGATGACATTGCCGCAGATGAGTTTTGGGAACTGCTTGATGACCTTGAAGACCTGTGGAAAAAAACATCCCAATATCCTGGATTCATTCCGTATTTCCTCTTTGTCCATTCCGTTTTGGCTGACCTGGATGAATGGGACGCACGGTGCTTCATTCCAAATGAAATGACACATACTGCAATGTTTGACTGGAACCATGCCTTTCCTGTCAGTTACAGGACAATATCAGACTACAAGCATGCTCAGTTCAGGCTCAAGGGCCTTGAACATTTTCGGTATTCAAAGCTGGTCGAAGCCAGAAACTCACTTTTTGAGCAGGTCGATACAATCAAACTCAAGAAACACCCCTTCGCATATGTCATAGAAGCTCCTACAGGCTCAGCCAAAACCTTGGCCATGCTCCACTTGGCCATGCGCATCGCCAAGAAAAAAGAAGAACTGACCGGCACAGCTCCACGTATCATCTATGGACTCCCATTCATCTCCATTACAGACCAAGTCGGCTCCGTCGTCCGAAACATCCTGTCTTTCGCCAATGCAAATCCAAAATCGGACTTGACTGTCCATCATATGTTCTCTGACTTCCCATCTTACATCTTCGAAGAAACGTTCGATGAAGAGAATGATGAAGTCATCATAGGAAAGGCCGCCGCTGAGACTCGACTTTGGCATTCGCCGATCATCGTCACAACATTCGTCTCACTCATGAACACCATCCTTTCAGGAGTCAAACGATCCATCCTCCGGTTCCACAGACTTGCACATTCCGTTGTCATCCTCGATGAGGTGCAGTCACTTCCACCAAAATATTGGGAACTCCTTTCCACACTTACCGACCATCTGATCAGGTACCTCAACATCGATTTTGTAATCGGTTCCGCAACCAACCCCAAACCCCTCACCCATGCAGTCCGCAATGTCCTGCCACTGCATCTGCCGCACAATGTCCTCAACACCATCAACAGGTACAAAATAACCATCGACACTGAGCCACGGACTGTCGAACAAGCCATGGATCATATCATCATTCCCACAATCGATCGGATGCCCACAAAACAGGCAATGATCGTCGTGAACACCCGACAGTCCTGCCGAACCATCTATGACAGGCTCAAACTCCACTTCAATGAGGATGACATCTATCTCCTGTCCACTTGGCTACGTCCCATCGACCGGAAACGAACAATAGAAATTGTCACACGCAGACTGAAGGCTGACAGGAATGTCATTCTCGTCTCCACACAAGTCGTCGAGGCAGGAGTGGATCTCGACTTCAAAACTGTCTTCAGGGATTTTGCCCCGCTGGATTCCATTATACAAGTCGCCGGACGATGCAACAGAAACTTCATTGATGAACAAGGAACACTATACCTGCTCTCCTTGAAAGGTGATCAAGGACGCGAACTTTCCTCTTACGTCTATGCCAAAATTTCATTGGAAGTGACCAAAGAGCTGCTGCAGCAGGCAAGGTCAGTCTGTGAACTGGATCTCCGAACAATGGTCGATCACTACTTCAACCTTGTCAACCAAAGACGGAAAACCTCTGACCTCATGAATGAGTACAACTGTTCAGACATTCCGAAAATAGCTCATGAGTTTTCGCTCATCGAGGAGGATCCATCATTGCCCGTTGCCTTCATTCCACAGAGAACCTACCAATCATTGAACCTCAAATCCAAAAACACAATAAAGCTACTCAGCCTGTTTTCTATAACAATCCCAAAAAAAAATCTTCCCGCACTGAACTACATCACCCACAAAATATCAGGGATTACAGTTTACATCGCCATCTTGGAAGACAACCCTGTCTATGACCCAAAAGGAGGATATTCCGGCAAGAGAGCTTGAATGGCAATGCTTTCTCCCTTCATTTCAAGCACCTTTTGCCACGTTTCAATTCCAAATTGTTGATTCAATTTCTGCCACCAATGTTGTCCTGAATGTCTTGAGGGTTTCCTTGTCGACTGGTTTCAATCCTTAATGGGTGATTCGAGTGTCTGCGACCCCACGCCAATACATCACTGTCAACAATATACAACAAAGGTTTCAATCCCTAATGGGTGATTCGAGTGTCTGCGACTTTGTAGGTGGTGGAAGGATGATCTGCTGCGTATGCAGCGTTTCAATCCCTAATGGGTGATTCGAGTGTCTGCGACCGGAAGAATTTTTTTAAGCACTATTGCGAGTGCCTCTTGTTTCAATCCCTAATGGGTGATTCGAGTGTCTGCGACAAATCACGCTCACACCACTGGCACTTTGAAGGGGGGGTTTCAATCCCTAATGGGTGATTCGAGTGTCTGCGACAAGAGAAGTCATTGTCGGCCTTCGGGTCGACAGTGAGTTTCAATCCCTAATGGGTGATTCGAGTGTCTGCGACCTGCCCACCGGGCGGCGTTCCGCCTGGTGGAGTGGTAGTTTCAATCCCTAATGGGTGATTCGAGTGTCTGCGACCCGAGGCTAATTTTCCATTTACAGCCCATCTACTTAAGGATTCCGAATCGCCCTCGTGCACATACCCCATCATGTTGTAACCCATTTCCAGACGGTGATGCTGCAATTTTTGAGGGGTTGCAATTTCCTTCGAAGTGTTCCCTTATCATTGAGTTTCCAATCTTTGTACAAGCAAACCAATCAATTCAATTATCGAGGTTATCGGAGCTTGAGTTCCAAGCATAAATTTCTTGTAGAAAAACGCCTGAACCAGCTCCTTTGCTTTGTCTTGCAAGACTATTCCACTTCCCTCTGTCTTGAAGTAATGCTGCTTCATAGCTTCTGACAATAGTGCCTCTAGCAGTGCCGCATCAACATATTGTCTGAATGGTTCCATCAGATCCAATGTCAGACTTTCCCTGCCAGGACGCAAGGTATGCAGGAAGCCCACAAACGGGTCTAGTCCATGGACTAGAATAATGCTGTTGAGAACTGATTTGAGGATGGCATAGGAATAATTAAGTAGTGCATTGGTTGCATTTTCTGCTGGACGTTTGCTTCGTTTTTCAAATTCCCACCCCAGTTCCCTGAACACATTCCCCATTATCTTCCAATATTCATTGGCAATATTGGCTTCAGCAGCAAACGCAAAATTTCGCCATCGTGGACTGGCTGGAACTGATAATTGCTTCACGGCCTGATCAAATTGGGTTCGATCAAGGGTATAGAGCTCCTGCAGTTCTGACACCATTCGCTCCTTTTGGATAGTTGCCAATTGAAGGATTTCACGGGCCAGCTCTTGTGCGTACTTATCAATTGTGAACATCCTGTATTGCTTCTGCTTTATCTCTGTGAAGGTCTGTTCCAGTTCTGGCGTCTCAAACTTCATTGTCGCATCGAAATATGAGAGAAGGACAGATGAATTGGATTCGGCGATCATTTCGAGTGAAAATGGAGAGAAGTCTGTTTTCAATGGAAGAACGAGTTTGGAACCCAGTGGAATGAATTTGGCATGCAAAATGGGAAACCCCTCAAACAGCTTCAAATATTTTGCAGTTGCTGTCACTGATACTCTGGAAGCTGGTATCAAAACTGTATTGTTCATTTTTGCCGCCCCGATAGATTAATAAACTAAGAATTCCATAATAAATATGTCTTCCGTTTGGGGGGAGAAAAATGATATGCATCAACTATTCAATTTCCATCAATTCTGAAACACCTGTCAACCAATATGAAAGGAAAGTCCCATATCTCAGTCATTTAACTCTGGTTGATGATCAAACGCTGATGGCAATTCACTTCACTGTTGGAATCTCACGAATGCTCAAACTGGAGCTTGGTAAACGTCGATGCTTGACCTGCCTTGCACATAGTCCTTCAAGCCCCTGTACTGCATGCAACGAGCATCACTGGGGTGATGAGGAGATGTTGCGGGTCAGGATGTCCTGTACCTATGCCCAGGAAACCTCTCCATTGGTGGAGGCAGGATGGTGCACTCCTGTCGATTTTCCCTGCAATTATGAAGAGAATGCCCAAGCTTGTCATTCGTCATATTTTCTGTATATTGGCAGATTCAATGGTAGATTCAAGGTTGGAATCAGCCAAATTGCCCGCGGAAAAACGAAAAGGCCACTTGAACAGGGGCTGAATGAGGCCATCCTGCTTAGTCCAATTGCTGGACTCCCAACAGCACTTGCTTGGGAACATCACCTCAAGCAGAAATTGGACATCCCAGATTATCTTTCCTTTGTGGAAAAGGTTTACTCATTCATTGACCTTCAGCCTTTCACTTGGAAGCCGATTTTGAAACAATTGGAGCCCTATCGTTCAAAATTAGCAGTGGAACATCTCTTTCTTTACCCTGATTTCAGGCTTAAACATCGTGTTAGCCCAGTCCAACTGACTGAATCCATGAAGCTCGAAGGACTTGTTGTCTGGATACAGGGGAATGTGGCAATCCTGCTTACGGAAAAAGGGTACGTCGGCCTGGATCTCTCTGCCCTTCAATCATATGAAATCAAGGAGGTGGATATATGGGAACCCTGATCCTTCTGTCCGACTGCAAACTTGGAATGAAGAAAGGTTCCTTGATCATCCGACCCAACCTTACCAGAAACGGTATGAGAAAGTCGGAAACCATGATTCAGTCTTGGGAAGAGGAAATGGAAAAAAGAGCTGTCCAGTTCTTTGAAGAGGAGTCCGTGCCTCCCAAGGAGTCACAGCGCAATCTCTACCAGATGTCTCTCAAAAACCTTCATGCAATCTATTCTGTGGATGCTGCTGTTGGATTTTCTGCTGAATCCATTAACTCGCTTTCTGACCAACTGATCCCCTTCTACATGATACGGGAGGGTAATCTTCAGTTCATGATTGCCCCGTTGGGTCAACATGGAACTGCTTCAGTTCGCATTGCACAATTTGCCGCTCCTGCACAGATCAAGAGTGAACAGTTGAGACATTACGCCAAAACCTTGCTGAAAGGATTGAATGTACATTATGGAGTAGATACGAGACAAATCCTGAACAGGCTCGACATTGGCAAAGAAACCATCAGGCGACTACAAACTGCAAAGCTCCTGCCATTCGCATCAAATCTGACAAATGTCGAGGATACAATTGTCCGATGGACCAATGGACAGAATTCAGATTTGGACATGGAAAAAACGATTAGAAACTACAGGCAAACCAAAATTCGAAGAACCCTCCATTCCATGCTGGGTGCAGCAGTCAGATTCCATACCTATCTGGTAGGACTCCTGCCATTGGGAAAAGGGCCCTCAAATTCATTGTTGGAGGACATCATGTCGGAAATCGAGATTCCATTCATTGATGTGGTCTTGAAAAAGACCCTTGACCCTACTGCCTCATATAGGCAACAGCTCCTTGATGTACTTCCAGCATTCTTTGAAAAAATGGAAGCATTCCGGCTACCACAGCGCATTCAACGAGGAGCAGCCACATTTGCCAAGGCCTGTCTTGAAGAGCGTCAGCTCCAACGTCCCGGATTGGTACAGCTTCCGACAAAAGCTTGGAGGTAGCTGAATGGAATACGTCATAGCTTACGACATTACTGAAGACAATGTCAGAAATGATGTCGGACAGTTCCTCCTCGCCAAAGGGCTGATGAGAATCCAAAAAAGCGTGTATCAGGGGAACCTGTCAAAATCCGAACTCAAGGAAATCAAGGCCCGAATCAAGGAAATGATAGCAAATGCCACCGGAACTGTCAACTTCTTCTCCCAATGCAAAAATTGCATCAACAGGCAGGATCAACTCGTTTCTCTCTCTGAACAACCTGATGAAGCACCAGAACCCATATCAAAACAAAATGACGCTCCTGAAGAACCTTTAGAATTGCCCTCGCGCGACTTGGAGTACATTTTTCCAACCAGTCTCAACTCATTCCTAATCAAGCATCCCTTTGAACCAACTCTTACATCCCTATCCCCTCGTCCAAAAATCAAACGACGGCAGAATAACACCACAACCACAATTCTGTACCTCAAAACCTTGGTGATAATCAATGAAAATACAGGCTGAACAACTTCGACAGTTCCTCTATTGTCCAAGAAAAGTTTATTGGCGGGACATGGCACGAATTCCACAACGCCAGACCTTCCACATGGAACAGGGATCACTCTTCCATTCTTCCTTGGCAGAACGAAACCATCAATTCGCCTCTGGAATCAACACCTTCAGGGAACTGCACATGGAAAGTGAAGCATTGAACCTCAAAGGAACAGCAGATCTAGTGGTTGAACATGAAAACCATCTTATGGTGGCCGAATACAAGCATTCACTTCCAGATCCGCCCCCAAAGGGATATGCCATCCAACTGGCTGCTTTGGGAATGCTTGCTGAAGAGCACTTGAGCAAGCCGTGCACATCATTGGTGTTCATCACCCAGAACGGGGCAAGGATTTCAGTGGATCTGATATCAGAACTCAGAAAAAAAGTGATTGAAACCATCAGGCAGGTAAGTGAAATGATGGAACGGGGCACATTGCCTGATCCGACTCCGCACCGTGCCAGATGCCGCCCGTGTGAATACGACAGGATTTGCATGTAACATTTTATTGAATCATCCCTTCAAATTGTACCATGTTCTTGCTCTGGAGAATTTTTCATTCAATTGCAATTTGACGGGCTGGAAGTGGGTTACAACATGATGGGGTATGTGCACGAAGGTGATTCGGAATCTTTAAGTAGAGCGGCTGTATATTGAAATTAGGCTTCGGTCGCAGAAGCAGAAATTACCCACTAGGGATTGAAACCAAAGTACTGGGCAGCCCGAGCGATGAAATCGAGGATGTCGCAGAAGCAGAAATTACCCACTAGGGATTGAAACCTGGAGCGCAGTATATCGGCGGCAGCAGTGCTGCCGCCGATATACTG
>JALUTL010000055.1 GCA_027016475.1 Candidatus Heimdallarchaeota archaeon | reverse complement strand
TTTATCTTCATGGGATCCTGCGAACCTCGGTTTCGTTTGTTTTCTCGTTTTAGCAAAAAATAAAGATAGAAAAGCCATGAAAAGATATATTTTCGTTTTTCTTATCGGCGCTTCGCTTTTCGCGCAGAATTTAAACATAAAGGTTTTAAACGGGTTCGAGTTGTTCTACACAAAACCTATAGCGGTTAAGGAATTTTTACGCCACGGTTCAACTCTTGGAAACAGCTATGTTTACAACGGTCTATCGAGCGTTTTCATTCTCGATTTTGCCTTCGAGCTTGAATTTAAAAATAATTTGATGTTGAGGTTCGATGTGGAAAGCAGTGTCTTAAGTTTTTACTCACCCGGTTTTGCTTCGATCTTGGGCTACAGGTTAAGTAAAAGGGTTTACATTTTCGGCGGTGGTGTGGTGTATTACGGTAAGAGATACTTCTGGGAAAGTTCGTCAACAGGTTTGTATTCTCTGAGCTACTGGCGGTGGAATTTTGGTTTCATTGCTGGTTTCGGGTTTAAAATCTGGAGGCTTCCGTATTTTGAGATTTCGATAAGAAGACCGGTTGAAGGTGTTGGAAAAATAGAGCAATACAATGTTAAGGTTGAAGCACTGATGTTTAGGTTCAGTGTTGCCTGGGAAGTGTAAAACTAAAACGGAGGTCAAGCCATGAGAAAAGTTTTGCTTTTGGCTTTAATAATTATTCTTTCAAACAAAGTATTTTCTCAAACCGAAGTGCGGTTCGGTTACATCTTTACGGCTGCGTTTGGAAAGGTTTACACATGTTGCTCCGAGGAGAAAAGAATAGGTATTCATGTTATCGGTTTTTATGGCGACTTTGATTTAAATAAATCTGTTCAGTTGAGAAGCAAAATCACCGTATTGCTTTTTCTTGGTATTTTCGGCGAGCTTTCGGTGAATTATTACACGGGGAAGAACATATATTTAAGTTCTGGTTTCGATTTCTTCCTCGCACCTCAAGATCTACCGATCTTCAAGGGAGGAATTGGGTTCGATAAAAACAAAAATTATTTCGTTGAACTATTTTTCGGGATTTCACCGCAAAGAAATTGGCTCGGTTCAATGATAGGATTGAATTTTGGAATAAAAATAAAAAATTGGAAGTTAAAATGAAATATGTTAAATTTGCAGCGTTTCTTTTTCTACTTATCAACGCAGCTGTTTCGCAGATAAAGATTCAGGCGGGTTTAGATGCATCGCTTCTTACAGGTAGAATGAATCAAGGTGGTTATGTTCACGATATTCTCAAAATCGACCCTTCTTACTGGGACGGCTCAACCGGAAGCTTTACCGGCTCGGCTTACATCGGAATAAACACGGGTTCAGTTACACCGTTTGTTAAATTTTCAATAGGTGTGTTTTCAAGCTATGTGAGCTCATCTTGTAAACTTATCGAGCCCGGATTGAAAATTAATGTTTTCAAATTTAACGATTTTTACACCTATATCGTATCGGGTCTTGTTTTTCTAAGGCTTAACGAAAGCTCAAGGTTTAACTCACACGGGGTTAAGATTTACTCAGCTGGACATGAGCTTTTTAAAATCGGACTTGGAGCGAAAAGAAAAATATTTAAGATTGAATTTTCCCGCCTGATACCGCTTGGCAAAGAAAGCTACGGCGTAGCAAGATTTAAAGGGGATCCGAAATCAGAAAATTACACCGAAGCCAAGTTTAAACTGCTATTTCTTTTTTCAATAAGCGCAGGAATTGAAATTGAATTTAAAATCAAAAATTCAACGGCACCATGATTAGAAACATAATTGTTTTGCTTTTTATCCTGTCGCTTTGCTATTCTCAAGATAAAACACCGGAATTTAAATTCGGATCGATTTTAAATATCGATGGC
>JALUTL010000054.1:5631-6250 GCA_027016475.1 Candidatus Heimdallarchaeota archaeon | reverse complement strand
TGATTCAAACATGGACGGGAAAAGTGAAATCATTGTTGGAAGAAACATTATTTCATCAAATGGATCAATACAGGCAACTTTCCATTCACATTCAGTTTTCCCATATGCAGTGGAAGACTTTGATTCGGATGGTGTTGAGGAGCTCATGTACTATTCACCTCTGTTCCTTGGTGTTGAGAACCTATCTGATGGGGAGTTCCTTTGGAACATTTCCGATATGATCGGCAGAAATTTTCCCCCATGTCTAGTGGATTTAGACAACAAAAGACCATATGAGATACTTCGATTGAATTCTCAAGGCATAATTGAAATAGTCAATGGAACTTCTGGAAAGAAAATCTTAGATGTCGCATCTTATCCGGCAAATGCCATTGCACTTTCAGTGAACAACACCGCAATACTGTTTGTTCAATCACGCAGTGCGCTGGCAAGCTACAGGTTCGATGCGCAAAAGCACTCATTGGAGCAATTATGGATTAATTTTAATTTAACAGCTGAAGGATTTTCCTATATGACAGCAATAGATGCAACTTTAGATGGAATACCTGAACTATTGGTTGTAAATACACAGATGAATTTAATTGATGCGGTTTCTGGAGAGAAAGTTTGGACGGCAGAG
>JALUTL010000054.1:2376-5621 GCA_027016475.1 Candidatus Heimdallarchaeota archaeon | reverse complement strand
TGGATTGTCCCTTGGTGATTTGAATGGAGACAGCATTCCAGAAATATTCGTCCAAAGCAACGGAGCCCTTGAAATCATCAACGGGTTCAATGGGTTTTCATTGGCATCAATACAAGGGATAGCCTATGAGTCTCTTGTTGCTGATATAGATGGTGACAATTGGCTGGATTTGATAACTGTGACCGAAAATTCATCAGTTGTTGTATACAATTCGACTGTTGATGTTGCCACAAAGTATGATCCAGAATATACTATCAACAATCTTCTGATTTTCGACATTGACTTGGATGGAAAAAAGGAGATACTGCTCCAAGGCAAATCTAACCTTGAACTAATGGAATTAACCACTCCTTCACTCAGATCCTATTGGTTTGCGAAAGGCGGAAATTTCCAACGAACAGGTCTTCCAATGGACTCAGATTATGATCAGTTGCTGGACGATGATGAACTGTTGTTGGGATCTGATCCGTTTGATCGAGACAGTGACGATGATTTACTTCCCGATGGTTGGGAGTTTTTGTATACCAATTCTACCTCCGCGTTGGATCCATCAGAGGATCATGATGGAGATATGCTTTCCAATTTGCAGGAATTTGAGGCAAGGAGTAACCCCTTCAAGTTCGACAGTGATGGTGACGGCTTGAATGATTCGTTTGAGGCGGAAATCGGAACTGATCCATTGAGCAACGATTCAGATGGTGACGGATTGACTGACATTGAAGAAGTGAATTTTCAATCAAATCCTCGGATTAAGGATTCTGATGCAGACGGAATTTCAGACCGAATAGAGAGAGAGTTGGGTACAGACCCAAACCAGCAGGACAGTGATGGAGATGGCCTTTCAGATGCACAGGAAGTCTATGTCCATGGAACTGATCCGTTGAAAAGAGACACTGACAATGACGGGATGGATGATGGTTATGAAATCCGTTATGGATTGAATCCATTTGAAAATGATGCGTTTCTGGATAATGACAAGGATGGTCTCAGCAACTTGACAGAGTTTCGCAAAGGGACAAGCCCAATACATTATGATACAGATCAAGATGGAGTAAAGGACAGCGAAGAGGAATTTTTCGGATTTGATCCATTGAATCCAGACACAGATAAAGACGGAATTCTTGATGGAGATGAGTTGCTTTTCAAAATTACACAACCAGGTGTAGTTATTCCCGTATTTTCTGTTTTAGCAATAGTAGTTCTAGGGTTTTTATTCATCCGACTCAGAAGAAAGAAGCGATTCTTGGTGAAACAAGACAACATTATACCATGGTTTGAAACTAAATGACCCATGTTTTTTTCAAACCTAGGGAAGAACTTATCCCCAAATTTCGACAGATTTGCACCCACGAAATAATGCTCTTGCTTGGATTCAATGGAGATAGACCAAAAAACTCCTACTGTTCTGTCCATGGGCAAAGAAACGCTGAAATCCACCCACATAGCTCTTTTTGGCTGTGCTTTTCACCTCGGTTTTCATTGATCTTTGTTGCCTCGTCGAAGTCCTCATCACTTCGCCGTCGAAGTCATAGTCATCGTTGAGAACTTTGTTGCTCGGATCCAGTTCATCATACCAGATTGTTGGGAATTCGTTCATCTTGAAATTCCTCCAACCATATCTGCAATCCAAAAGACGTTGAGCCACAAAAATCTATTTAAAGCGGATGAAACAAGGTTTGACAACTCAATTCCATAAATCACAGATGAACAATCGATAATTTGAGTGAGTATTCAAGCCCGAACTATTCTTCTATTTTATGGATTGCAATCAATCTCTAACTCAATTCATTCAGGCAAACCTTAAGGACTGCACATTTTGTTCACACTTATGAGGTTCGGATATGCCCTTCTCATAGCAGTAATCCTGCTTTCTGCCCTGCCTGTTGAGCCACAAGGCAATGATTTTACGAATATCAAGGTCTCGACTGACGACTTCTTTCCCCACCAAGTTGAGCCTACCATGGCGCTAGGAAATGACAATGAGATATTCGTGGGATATAAAGAGGCGCAGGCCCATAACGGTGGAGGATTTGCGGTTTCATTCACAGTGTCACTTGACGGCGGAACAACATGGAAATCGCCTCAACTGATGCCTTCAATGTACACACAAAATGCCCGCCAGTCAGACCCGTGGATGGTATACAGAAATGGAGTCCTCTACTACGCTTACCTTGACTTCACCTCAATTGATGTTGATCCTCAACTGAATTCCCGAATAACGATTGCAATGTCAAAAGACCAAGGAAATTCATGGTCTACTGTCAAAGCAAGTCAAAATGAAGGGTTTGCAGACAAGGAAACGTTTGATGTCGATGATAAAGGAAACATCTATGTTGCATACGATGATGTCGGCGCAATTCCCCAAAGCTATCCCAGTCTTGTGCGATCTTTTGATGGAGGGAAGTCATTCATTGAAAACACAACATGGTCCGACATTCCCACTCAAGAGTACGTTGGCCCATACATCATTGCGGGAGAGAAACCAGGAAAATTGTATATCGCATGGACAGTTATTTCGTCAAATTCCAGCAACAATGATATTCTCTTTGACTTTTCAGATGACTATGGAAATACATGGCATTCAGACACCGAACCAAACAAACTTTGGAATGCCTCGCGATTCACCACTGTGGACAATGCGCCAAGTATCGTATCCTTACCAGTCATAGAACAGGGCGATGATCAAAGACTTTGGCTTCTTTGGGACGATGTCAATCCAAACAACAACTTCAATGTGTGGCTGACTTATTCTGACGACTTGGGAAAAACGTGGATCGATCCACTCATGGTGAATCACAATGAAGGTGGACATCAGTGGAGCCCGGACATGGAAATCGATGGTCAGGGAAATGCACATATTGTCTATTATGACAATTCAACTGGCAACTATGATGTTTACTACAGAGTGTATAACAAAGCGCTGAACAAGCTTTCTGATCCAGTAAAAGTATCACACAAAAGTACCTCAGGATCATTCACACGACCAGGTGAGTATATGTCCGTAAGAATAGATAAGGACGGATACACCCACATCGTATGGGCAGATGGAAGGGATGGAAATATGGACATCTACTATGGAAAGTCCAACTTCATAATGTCTGAAAGATTGTTTGCCACAAACTCAGCAAATACAACCACATCCATAAGCCCACTGGAGTTGCATTACCTTCTCATTCCACTTTTGGCAAAACACAGATTACAAAAACGTTCTAAATTGAAACACAGAAATTGATTCCTATGAGAGG
>JALUTL010000054.1:0-2366 GCA_027016475.1 Candidatus Heimdallarchaeota archaeon | reverse complement strand
GCTCTTCTTCTGCCTCTGCCTCGGCTTGCTTTGCTCGCTCTTCTGCCGCCTCCTTGGCAGTTTTTAAGATTTGTCCACTACTTCTGTCAACAAGAACAATCCGATATCGAGGATACAAATCATCAACAAGAAATTTTCGGTCAATTTCCATGATACCGAACTTGAATGGAAGAAGATCCGGACGAACATCCAATAGCTTTCTTCGTCAATATCTCCAGCCTTGTTGATGCAAGTTTCATTGATCGATATGATACTGTATTTTTTGGGGTTCCCCGGTTCCATATAATGGATTTTCAGTAATGGAGCCCGTGCATAAGCAGGTTTCGGCATGTGTGAGCTGAACACTGCATAAACCGGTATTTAAAGTGCTTGAACAAAGTTCATCGTTTCCCTTAGATCCTTCCCATAAGTTGAATTGGAAAGAATGTTAATCGCAAGTGTTGGAACTTTGTTTCCATACTTTTCAGCATTATATGAGGATAGGTCATAGGTTATCGGAATGTCCAAATCCATGAAAAAAGAAATGTCAAACTGAATATCCAACCTTTCACCCTGAAATGAAAAATAATGATGCAGATCCCAAATGATCCGGTAGTTCGGATAATTATGGGTTAAAGCATCGTACAGATAGGTGATCTCATGTGAATGCGGCTCACTTTCTCTCCTGCCAAGCCGAGGTTGCCATGGAGGAGGGACATGCTCGATCTTTATAGTCTTGTGACGAGTTCCTTCCTTTACCACGTTTGTCATTTCATATCCATATTTCTTCTACAGCATAAAAACTCATTGGGAAAACATCAAAACACATCGTTCTATTTTTTTTGGATGCATTCTGATGGAGTCAAAGGTTGCAGCAATGGCCCCAACAGCAAAAACAGTTCTAAAAGCAACATTGTACGGTTCATGATCGGAATGGGATGCGGAATTGTAACTACAATCATATTCCTGAAAGTAAACCAAAAGAAAAGAATAACTCCACAAGAAATCAAACACAAACCACAACTATGACCTTCCAACACGAAACATATCGAATCCGTTTTAAACCAAAAATCATAATTTGATCTGTAAGCGGGAGTAGCTCAGGGGTAGAGCGCTTGCTTGGTAAGCAAGAGGCCGCGGGTTCAATCCCCGCCTTCCGCTTTTTTACGTCATCTTTGTTGGATATTCAAACAAAATTTCAAAGTTTTATTATGACAGTTGTCAAAGCCATGATGGTGGATAGGTTTTTAATTCAGACTTGGTTTGCATTGTTATGGTATTGTTTGACATATTGCTTGGATCTGTTCCTGGATTGGGAGCGGCTGTGTTGTCACTGTACAACCTGTATATTATCAATCGAGGGGCAGTTGTAGTTCCTGAGCCTTTGGTTAGGTTCGGGGTGTGGAATATCAGTCGTGGGAAAGAGGACATCAAGAAGATGCTGTTCTTTCCAATAGTATTGAACAATATCGGAGTAAAGCCAGGTCTGGTTTCAAATGTCCAACTGTTTTTTGATGGACAGGAAATGGAGGTTGGTCGTCGAGTGGAATTGAATCCTCTAGTAGAAATGTCGGCTCACAGTTTGAGTCAGCAGAATTTTCGGGAGTTGATTCCGACGTTCCCATTTTTTGTTGCATCCAAGCAGGGAGAAATTGTGCTGTTGGAATGTTATGACAATGATTCATCGAATCAACTAGTTCCTTTGGACATGGATGTGGAAATGGAAGTAGTTGTCACATATTCAAACGGCCGCAAGTCATCAGTTGCTTTTGGCATTCGGCTTGATTCAGGGGATTTTGAGAAGGGGCGTTCAATTCGATGGTATAGTTCTGTTGGGTTCAAGTTATGACAATGGCTGTCGCGGGTTTAGTTAAATAAAAATTTAAGTATAGAAAATTAGAGGATTATAGGATTGATGAGATAGGGTGACAATATGGTAAGCGATACAGCTCTTCCGGTTTTCAGAGAACTTTATTTTGGGCACTATGGAATGCAGGAGATATATGTTCATTTTTTCGCTGGCATGCTTCTCTTTCTGACAAGTATTTTTTCAGTTCTGGTTATAAGAAGAGCATTAAAGCACACTGCATTTCGCCTCCCTGGCTTACTCTTCGGAAATCTTTTCGTCGGCTTAATCGGCTTTGGTGAGGTTGTTGAGCATTTTTTCAGAGAACCTTTTATTGTTGGTTTTCTTCATTATCTCCATCTTATCTCCGGACTTGGAGCAATGCTTTTCTATTATTATGGAATAAAAGAGTTTGCCCAGATACTTGCATATGGAGAAAGCGATTTTGTTTCAGAAGAAATACAGATCGGCATTACAGCAGCTGTTTTAACGATACCATTTATCTTCTCAGCAATAGCATCCACACCTGTTGCAAGCGTTG
>JALUTL010000053.1:4953-17110 GCA_027016475.1 Candidatus Heimdallarchaeota archaeon | reverse complement strand
GAAAAAAAGGATTGATATGTCTAAATGACTTTCCAGAGAATCCGTTGTGCATTATGACATCTCTTTTCCCAGATTTAAAGGAAAAATATTGAAAAGTTTTTTTTAAACTCAATTATGCGAACAAAAATATACTGTCTGTTATTGTTAATAATATTGAATATCCCTAACTTTGTTTCATATCCGGTTACTGCAATAAGGTGAGCCTGGAGAGACTATTGCTTTGTCTTACAATGGATGTCTTGATCCTGCCCTTTTATTTAATTGCGATGACTGGCAGGCTAAGTCCCAAGGAACCACAGACTATAAAGGAACTGTAGTGATTATTGATGATGGTCTGTCCGTAAACCATTGGATGAATTTAGAAAACGGCTATTATGGGATAACTGTCGACATAGTCAAATATTTGGTTCCAACTTCAAATGGTGATGTAGGTTCTATAGATCTGTCGGTCGTGATTCATTTAATCTATATGCTTATGATTGGAATCAAGCACTTCAATATGATTCTGAAACTGACAGCCATGCAATAAGTGTAATAAGTGCTTTTGCGTCTGTTGTTCCCAACGCAAAAATAATTTTTGTGAATGCAAAATTTTTTAATGAAAAATATGGCTTCATAATGTATCAGAATACAAAAATATGGGAATGGCTTCATCACAATGTCGAAACGTATGATATCGATGTGATTTCCATGAGTTGGAATTATGGATATAAGTATATCGACTTCAATTCCAATATACTTCCTTTGATTGATTCACTTTACCAGAAGGGTGTCTTTATGATTTCTGCAATTAGAAACGGTGGGAAGTATGAGGGGTCTGACTTTCCCACAGACAGGCCATATGTGTATGCAGTAGGCTCTATAGATCATGAAAACAGAGGAAAAGGATCTGATAGCACGTACTATTCCAAAAAGGGATATTTTACAGGAAGTGCCACCTCCCCATGTAACGATGAAAGAATCTTCTGCTCTTCGTACGGGAGTGATACATTTGGTGAAAAAGCATTGGATTTTGTTATGCTTGGAAATGGTGTACCAATTCTTCTTCAGAATGGCAGTTGGGTATATGATATGGGGACTAGCTTCAGCACCCCATATCTAGCTGCTGCTGCCTTAATTGCAATCTATGCATTCAATAAAGGATCTTTCCACCGTTATGGTACTTATAAAGATCCATCTGCTTCGGAAATATATGATCTGCTAAAAAGTGCTGCCTCCAGCGAAGACATTTTTGGAGGAGCCCATTGGCGAACAAGATATGGTTGGGGATATGTTGACCTATTGGAACTGTACAATGAGGCTTACAGTGAGGCTTATTATGGTGGCGGAAGTAGTGGTGGCGGCTCATCAAAACGTTATTTTTATTGATGGAGGACTCAATATGAAGAAGATAATGATGGTCATTTTTCTATTTGCTCTTGTATCTGTGCAGGTCTCCGATGGACAGTTGATTGAGCTTCATGAGTTGGACAAAACATTGTGGAAGGAAGTCAACTTTCAGATACGGGATATATGGAATTTGAGATTAGTTTTCCTGTTCTGAAAACAATCGACGACCCAAACCTAGGGTAGTGGAGAAATCCTCCCTGTATCTTCCCAAGTATTGTGTTGGCCAACTTTACCAATTTGCCTGAAAGTGTATCTTATTCTGATTTTGTGACAGTTTCTTATGCTGATGAAAAACAAACTCCTCTGGATACCTATAGTGACTATGATGAAAGGCTAGTCACACGGAATCGTACTGATTATTTATTAGACAATGCAAACACCTACAATGAAACAATAACCGAGAAATATACCTTTTTTTTGGTTGTCAAGACGCCCGAATTTCCTTTTGCAGAACCAAAGCCCGATGCAGTCAATGCTACTTCTTTCTGTTTCACCGGAAATGATTTTGATTCGTCCCTTTTTGAAAATGACGATCCCTACTCTTTCAAGGTGGTAGTCTACTATACCGGTTCTGTCCCTGTTCAAATCTACCTTGGTGCCGAAATGAATGCTGAGCAGGAAAAGCTTGGCGGCCAGAAAACTCAACAAAGCAACACAACTTCTGCTCCATTGCTTGGCACAGCTATCTTGTTAATTATTCCCCTGTTCAAGGAACGGCAGACAAGAAAGCATTGTTGATTGTTTTGATGAGGGACAGACAGGCATACGACCTACGAGTCCTGAGGCGGATCAGTGGATGCCCCTGTCGTCTTCGGTACCTACAGCTGGTATCGGAGTCATGGAAGCATGGTTAGATACAAAAGCATCATCCCAATGGGATAGCGGCGAAATCGTCTCGCCAAGCCGTCTGAGGTTGGTTAACTTCAGCGGCTAAATAAGTTCCTTATCGGAACTTGACGATGAGATGTAAATGTATTCTAAATTCGAGAATAAGTCACAAAAAAAATTCTGATCTAAAATTTCGCTTAAACAACTTTCTGTTCAAAATTAAAGGTTCAATAACCATTATTCGCTTGGTTTCCAGGCAGGGAGTTCCTTCCTCAATGGCTTGTCAACACGGTAGCCCAAGGCATACTGCCCTTGCATAAGCTCTTGGATCTGATCTGTACCCTCGTATATGCGCGCTCCTCTTGCATTCCGCCAAAATCTTTCGACAGGGTATTCACCACTATAGCCATATGCGCCATGAATTTGGATGGCGTCATCAGCACATTGTGATGCAACATTTGTGGCGTGCCACTTTGCCAAAGCGGTTTCTCGTGTGTTTCTCATTCCTTGGTTTTTCATCCAACCAGCCCTGTAAACTAAAAGTTCTGCTGTTTCTATTCCCCTGACCATGTGTGCGATCAACCTTTGAACAAGCTGGTGCTGGCCAATCTCGACACCAAAGGTTTTTCTTTCCTTTGCGTATTTGACTGCTGCATCTCTGGCGGCCTTTGCCAAACCGACGCTTCCTGCTGCAACAGTATATCTTCCATTGTCAAGGCAGGTCATGGCGATTTTGAATCCTTCACCTTCTTCGCCCACTCTATTCTCGACTGGAACAGGGACATCATCGTAATTGATGAATCCTGTGTTGCCCGCTCGTACTCCGAGCTTATCCTTGATTGAACCTGTGGATACTCCCTTGAACCCTCTTTCGACAATGAATGCGGAAATCCCGCGATGTTTCTTTGACTTGTCAGTATAGGCAAAAGTAAGGAATTGGTCTGCCGTATCAGCAAGACTTATCCAAATTTTGTTTCCTTTGAGGATATAATAGTCGCCGTCACGCGTTGCAGTCGACTGAATTCCTGCCACATCCGATCCTGCATTCGGTTCAGTCAGTGCATAGGTGGCAATCTTCTTCCCTTCTGCTTGTGGGGTGAGATATTTCTGTTTTTGCTCTTCAGTTCCCCATTGAAGAATTCCCAATGAATTGAGACCTGTATGAACAGACATCACCACTCTCAAGGAAGTGTCAACATATTCCAACTCCTCGCTGACAATGCCCAAGGAGATGTAATCCATTCCTGCACCGCCGTATTCGGTGGGAATGCAGACACCCAAAAATCCTTCCTCTCCCATTCTTTCGATGGTCTTTCTGTCGTAGGTGTGTGCTTTGTCCAATTCAGGTATTTTTGGTGCGACTTGAGCGGCAAAGGCTCTGACGCTCTGCCTCAATGTTTTGTGTTCATCTGTAAAGCTAAAGTCCATAGTGCCTCATACGGACTAGAAAGTTCCACTATTTCAGTAAATCGATGGCTTTCTTGAAAATATCGCAACAAAAAATGAAGCAAATGTTGTCTATATTACAGATCCAATTCAATTCCCAATGCGTTCTTGACCAAAGTTTTCAATGTGCTGGTTTCCCGTTGTATTTTGCCTTCCGGGCCAGGAATTTCGACAATCACTGGCCATGGACGCAACGCTGCCCGATCCAGAATGGCACGATTCATGTCTGCATACTTTTCTGTAATGATCAGAACTGCCACACTTTCATCAGCAATCAGCTTGACCAGCAAATCTCGGCTGGTTTCCACGTTGGTTTCATCATCACGGATGGGATAAATCCGTTTGATGCCTGCCAACTTCAGCCCTAATGCCGTCATTTCATCAGTCAATCCCACAATATGGGATCGTTCAACTCTTGTGCTCATATTTCGAACCTCAGCTGTTCAAAAGCACTTCCATTGCTGCCTTGACTGCATCCGCACCTTTCGCCTTTTGAATTGCCCTCAATTCCTCCTTCTTTTTGGCGAACTCTTGGTCGATGGCTGCCAACTGATCCTTGCTTTTTGCACTTTCCTCTTCCTTGAGTTTTTCAATCATCCCTTCGGTTTCCTTTCGAGTGTCCTTGATCAGTTTCTCGGCTTGTGCCTTGGCCTCTTCAATGATTTTTTTTGCTTTTGCCTTGGCGTCCTCTTCAATCTTGTTTCCAGCCTGTTCAATCTCAAGAATTTCCTTCAAAATCTCTTCAGTTGTCTGTGACATTTCTAATCCATACAAAATTACCACCATTAAAAGAAATGTGATTTGTCACGGATAATCCGTATTAGTTGAGGACAGATACTGGGCATTACGATTTCAACAGATTGATTGATGTTGGAATGAGGATTTCTCTCTTCTCTTCATTAAATCTATGATGAACATTCTTTATCAATTGATGTCGAATCATTATTATGTCACCATAATTTCTGGTCTGTACTTCAATCTGAAAATCAATGGAATAGGGTCAAAATCCCTGATTTTTATGTAAGAGCAAAGAGACGATTCTTGCCCTTTTACCCTTTGACCCAGTAGCTGCCTGAGTTTAATGGCCTTTTGCATTTCCTAGTTTCAAACCATCTATAAACTTTTATCGCACGTTGGGTACTATTCCATATGGACAATGAAGACATTGGGCAGGTGCTTGAGAAACTGTCCGACCTGCTTGGGTCAAAACCAAGCTCAAACCTCGCTGTGTTTTGGGATGTCGAAAACGTTACACCCAGTAGTGAATCACTTTTTTTGGATGCATTCATGGAATTCCTCCAATCACACGGCCGGCCGGTTCTTTTGCAAGCATTCGCCGACTGGGGAAACCAGACATTCAAGAAATTGAGCGAAAAGCTATCGGAAAATAGCTTCCAGTTGATCCATACTCCAAATGCGCGACGAGGAAAAAACAGTTCCGACATCTCCCTGATTGCATTCGGCATTGAAACCGCCCTGAAGTTTCCATGGGTGGAAACCTTTGTCATCGTTTCTGGTGATTCAGATTTCAGGCCGTTTGTTCAATCGCTAAGAAGATCTGGAAAAAAAGTGGTAATAGTTTGTGACACCAAAGTGTCAGACAGTACACTTCTTGCCATGGCTGATGAGTTCCAAGATTACAAGCAGCTTGTTGCTGACTATACCAATGTGTATGAAGACGACAAGGAGGAATCCGAACAAAACATAGAGACTGCATATCAAACGCTCAAAGATGCTGTGGCATCCCTCAACGCGGAAAACAAGCTTGCCACCTACAGTGAAACCAAGGTTCGAATGCTGATCCTTGATCCCCAATTCAATGAAAAAGCATTCAAATTCAAAAAATTCAGTGAATTTGTCAGAAGTGCGGAAAAGAATGGGTATGTCAAGCTTGTCAGTGAACAGGGACAAATCCAGATCCATTTGGCGAAAAACTATACCGAACCAAAATACAAGTCCGTTCTGCTTAAGGCAATAAATGAAGCTGAACCTAAAAAAGGAGAGTGGGTGGACGCTTCAATTGTGGGGACAAAAATCCGACCAAAGGATTATGGGTTCAGCCAACTCAAGAAACTCCTTCTTCATGCTGAAAACCTCAACTATATTGAAACCAAGGCAGAAAACATGGCATTGTATGTCCGAATCCCCCAAAAATGATAGTGGGTCTGTATTTGTTGATTCACAACTGTGAGTTAGAAATCGCCAGAATGACAAACAAATGAAAAACATTTGTTAGGCATATTTAAATATCCCTTTGTACCTTGTCTAATTATGAGAAAGCAAAAGTTTCTCATCATTGCCATCATATGGTTACTCTTACCCATTGGGAAGTTTGTTTGCTCCAAGCCAAGCTGCAACTATATATGATGTTACAGTTACTGTAACTAAAGTTGGGTTTGGTGTTGATTTTGACATTGGAAATTCACGGGATCTTTATTTGGAAATGCCCAATACCGCGCGAACATATTTGGGCAACAGACCTGAAGGGATGGACTGCAGCTCACCATGGGTTGTATCAGACACTACCTATGAATACATCAAGCAGAGGTCTTGCAACATCAAATCCTTTTCCTATACCAAATCTTCAAGCTTTATTATGATCCATGGTTAAACCTTTACCTTGAAGCTTACTAAAAAAGACACATTCTTATGGATGACATCCTATAATGACATTTTCACCGCAAGTGTGAAAATCACGGGCACTGACACCTTCACTGTGGCAACTGTGCCAATTGCCTACCAAACTAATCTAAATAATGGTAATGTTGTATTGAAAACTTCTTTTCATGATGGGGCTTGGACAAAAGCTGATTTTATTGGGTGTTCCAGCGATGAACTCTACAGCGGAAGCGTCGTTGTTGGAGCTGCACCTGGGGGGACTGGTAATTTTTGGGCTCCTTCCTGTGCCAATGTATTGGAAACCAAACCATTTGTCAATTTTCTTTTCTTCACCTACACTGTGACCTTGGATTCAGGCAGTGGGGGTGGAGGCGGCGGTGGTCTACCTCCCGTCTTTGAACCATAAATCCCCCTTTTAGTCATATGTGCTATCTATGATTGTCAGCTTCATTTTTTTTCTGCCGAAACTCTTTGTGCCCCCACAAAAATCAAAGCTACAATCGGCAGAAGCAAAACGAAGAATCTTGCTAGGACTATCAGAAATGGCATTACGGATACAATCATAATATGATCCACGTGCCACAACCTATAAGCAATTTTGAAAACATACATTTGGGGCAAATCTGGGAAACATGTTCGCTAACTCATACTATAAGCAATTGTTCCAAATCTATGCTGAATTCTTGTTTTGATGGGCAGCCAATATTATTGCATTTCCATGTGAGCCTTCCCCTCAATAGTTTTGACCTTAATTTAAGAAGACGATTGTATTTGCCAGTCGAAGATTTAGATGTGTGGGAAAGAAGTGCCTCTTTTATTTGGATGCTATCTGTCTTTTTTCCGCAAGCAATGCAATTTAATGATGTGCCAACATATTCAATTGCCCTTATCAAATTGGCTTCAATGAATAACCTTCTGCATTTCGTACATTTCTTTGAGAGGGTGATCCCTGAAATGCCGTATTTTGATTGGAATTTGTCCAGTTCCTCCTTGTTTCTTCCGCACAATGTTGTCAGGCCTTTGTCATCAAAATAATGGAAGGTAAGCTTTTCTTTTTCTTGCATGAGGGTGTTGTAAAGAAAGCCTTTTACAAGATTTGTCGTTTCCTTCCATAGCAGATCCATGACATCTTGATTTTTCCAATCCATCTGCATCATGAAAAATTTGTCTACTTCCTGAACCACGGATCTCTCTAATAGCCGGAGTCCAAATGTTCTCGCTAAATCTTGTGCCATTTCCAATCTGTTTTTTGCTTCTTGGAGACGCTTTTCCATTACCAACAGCCTACTTTGAACGAGCTTTATTTTTATCATAGTAGGGAAGAGATAACTTTTCTCGGCCGTTTCCTCAAGATGGGCTAAAAGGTTTGAAACTTTGATGATTGCCTTAGCTCGATCTTCCTGTTTCAAATATAGGTCGATAAGGATAAAAGTCAACATTTCTTTCAATTCGTCTTCTACTACCCTCTCGTGAAGTTCTTTCAATCTTTGATGTGCCATGTGGTTGGTTGGATTTTTTTTCAAATCGTAAAGAAGATTCGCAATTGTGATTTTTGTTTTTAATCCTTCGTCCATGCCCAATGAAATGGAATTCATTTTTTCTACATAGTTGGCCATCTCTTCTATTGAACCAGACATATGTGCCAATTTGAATAGAGCGAAATAGGTTTCTATGGTTGCAACATATTCCTTATGTGTTTCAGCAATCTTGATAGATACCTGAAAAAAGGCTTTCGCTTTATTTAATTTATCCATTTGTACAAATAGGCTTCCTTTATTTGCAATTGTGAAGGCGTATGCAATTTTCATGTTTTTTTCTCGGTAAATTTCTGCTGCAATGTCGTAATCTTGGCATGCCTCTTCGAGTAACCCTTCTGTCTCTTTTATCGTGCCCAAATTTATATGTATCCTGGCTTTTGTTATATCGTCCTCAACTATATTAAGAAGGTCTTCAAGATGGGATTTTGCAATGCTGTACTCTCCTATTATCTTATTGACAATCGCCAAATTGTTCAATGTTCCGATTTCTATGGTTTTTAAGTTCTCACTCTTTGCAATTTCCAATGCTTTCTGATAAGATTCTATTGCTGCCCGATATTCACCTTTTCGTCGTTGTGCTAAAGCCAAGTAAAAAAATGTATGCGCTGCCCTTTTCATCTTAATACTGTGAAGGCTTCCTTCATCTGATACAATGCTGGACAGGTGTTCTAGCTCCAATGTAAAGCATTTAAATGCATCATCTAAGTTGTTCAGCATCATCTGGATGTATCCCTTTCTGCTAAAAATCTGAAAGAAAGGAAAATATTGCCACGATTCAGACCACAATTCTTCAGCTTTTTGGAAATAATGAAGGCCCAGTTCGTAATCTTTCTGCATGATTTTTAGTTCTCCACAAAGAATTAATCCAAAAACCAAAAACAACTGATTTATCTCCACTTTTTCCATACTGGCCCTGTTTTGCAATTTTTCAACTAATTTCTCTATTTTTGAAGATTCAATTGAATATCTGACAATAAATTTTGACCAAAGGTCAAAGAGTTCCTCAAAATCTTCATCAAAACCGTTCGACGAAAATGTGAAATGGTCGGTTTCTTTTAAAAGGAGCTTCAATATCTGATCAAAGTAATTTGCCAACTGAGTGGCTTGGAAATCTGGAATCTGGTCTAGTTTCTTTACAAAATCAATAGCTACATTATTCATGCTTCTCTGTAACTATGGGTTGGGATTAGGGATAGTGTCTTCATCACAATAGGTTCGAAAAGGTACTGGATGGCATGGTGATGTCGTAGGATTGTCTCCAGTCCCTGCTTCTACCAACCCAATAACTGCAATCAATAGAGCTGATGCCAATACTGGCAATATTGCAATCATAATTTTTTTCATGAGAAACGAGGTCTTTACCATACATGTTCTTTTTTATCGAAATATAAAAATTTTTTTCACCTTTTTGGGTGCTCCCTATGATGAACAAAATGTGGCTTTTATTCAAAGGACAATCATGATCGCAATTTCAGTGATTTGCCAAACTGATTTGGCCGTTTCGATTTCCCATTTTTCAACAATTGGGGTGTCCAAGAAAAAATTTTTCACTATGTCTGTCATGATGTTTGACGAAGATTTTACATTTGTCCAATGGAACTCCTATATTCATGGCCAAAATTCTTTATGGAACCCACATAATGTTTCAATATCTCATCTTGTAGCTTGTATCTGTCCCGTTTCTTCAGATGAACATTTATTGAGTAGCAAAGTTGACAGATGGATGGTGCATGTGCACCTAGCCATGCCTCCCTGTCTCCGATAGGTTCCGGAGACGACAGGGACATCCGCTGCTCCACCTCAGAACTCGCAGGACGCCATGCCTGTCCATCCCTCATTGGCGGGGCTTAATCCCTGCCGGAGTGCAGATGGCCGCCGGTGACACACCGGCCCTTTTGGCCATCCCTTGGTAGCCCATCGCAGTGACCCCTTGCGGGGTATGCTAGGGAGCGTTCCATCGACACTGTTCTCTCCCGCACCAGACTTGGTGTCCGGAACAGTTGGTTACCCTCACCCTTGCGGGATCCCGGTAGAGAGACTGTTTTTCCTGTACATCGGAAGAGGCCATGACTCATGAACCGATCCGTACCCTTCTATTCTGACTTGGGTATTTAGTCTTGTACGTGAACATCTTGAACTCGCTCGAGTTTTAGCTTCATGCATTTTCCTCAATCCAACTGTTAAATAGCTAGAAAGATTAAGCATTCTTATGCAAGCAACAGACGAGCAGATCAAAGAATTCCTCTCCAAACCCCGGACAATTGCGATTGTCGGTGCTTCTTCAAAACCAGAACGTACAAGCAACGAAATTTCCCGGTTGCTGAAAGAAAAAGGACACAAACTTATTCCAATCCATCCCAAAGAGAAGGAGGTATTAGGAGATCCCGTTATCCCCTCCCTTAGCGAACTCAACCAACCGGTTGATGGTGTGATCCTTTATTTGAACGAATCCATTGTTGGTGAACAGGCCAAAATTGCTGCTGAAAAAGGAATCCCTCTTATTTGGCTTCCATTGGGTGTAAAGTCTGAGGAAGCGAGAAAGGCTGCCGAAGAAAAAGGCCTGCTCTATGTGGAAGATAGATGTCCAAAAATTGAATATGGACGCCTTTTCAACTAGAATTTAAGTAATGAATGCTATGGCGATTGCTACTTCTTTATCTTCCCACTCAACAAATTTTTGGCCCCATGAACTCTTATGCTGTCATAAAGGTACAACGCAAACACAGGAAGCCAAATTAAATCATTGAAAATATTGATGATACCAAATTGAAGCGGTAGATCCCTATTCAAATATGAATGGACAAATCCTATGGGGCCAAGTAACTTTCCCAAAAATCCAATGGCTATAAGATGTGGGTGATCCTTTGGATGCATTCCCGCCCAAAAATATGCGGGTGAATATACCAACACAAACATTCCAATTGTCTGCCAAAAAACAAGTTGGCCAGGCGTCCTGATAGCTAGCAAATCGAAAAAAAACTTTGGAAAGACTACTACGAGTGTTCCCCATATAAAATTGTAAACAGATGCCATATAGAACCATGGTTTGTAGTTTTCGATTCTCACTATCGCCAAAATTCTTGGGAACAATTTAGTCTTCTTATGTAAGGCATCTGACTTGATGGCCTATCTAAGGAAAAATGAAACATCATACTGAAAAATTTATTAATTCCTTATCGGATATATACTGTGAAAAGAGAAAATCAGTTCTTCAAAGCATTCAGCTATGGAGCACTATTGGGGGCCTTGGTCTACCCCTCCATTCTTCCCATGATCTTGTGTCAGTGCGCTCTGGTGGCTGGATCGAATCGTTGCTTGTTGCACTTCCGTTTCTAGGCTCTCTTCCGTTGATTGGACATTTAATTGACCAATTGCTGATCCGAAAGAGAAAAATCTATTTCGAAGACAGCATGTATCCTGACTTGGATAATGACCTCAAGCTCGACTTTGGACAGAATTTTTGATCTAAGATTATTTTGTGAAATATTGCCAAAAAGCCCCCTTCCCGTTACAATTTTTCACAATGATTTACAAATGCTTTTGCCCACAAAAGGGAAAAAACAGTTTTACTAATAATCAGAAGACTTAATAATTGTTCTTCAATCAGACTAACAATCATGAATTCAAAAATGATGGTGGTGAAAACACAATTAACGAAGCCATCTAGCATATTTTTTCCAACAATCCCAAAAAAGCGGAAAAATGTCTCAAAAAGATCAAGGATACTTCTCCTTTTAGTGCAACTGCCTATACGCTCCGATCAGCAATCTTCGATATGAATGGCGACAAAAAGAAAGCTGCAAAAATGTTTGACAAGGCTAAACAATTACAACCAGATGTTCAACATGGCTTTTTTGAATTGGGGACTATTTTGCTTAGAACAGGGAACCTTGGCCCCATAGTGCTTGATTTCTATGAAAGGGTCACAAAATACACCCCGGACAGCATCCTCTGCTTGCCAACTATGCAATTGCCAACATTTTGATGAACAATGACCAAAAGGCAGAGGAAACGATTCAATACATCAAATCGCTTGGGTTCCTTAGTGACGATGTACTTGAAAAAACGGCGTCTGCATTTTTGCAACGAAAGGATCTCAATCGAGCTTATGACTTCCTTGTTCAGACAAATGAACCATCCTTGCCTCTACTTGAAAAATTTTTGACAACAAGTGCTGATATCGGTGACACAAGATATCCTGAGTTTGAGCAAAGGTGGCTCGATGCCGGAGGAGACAAAGATTTACTGCTGGTAACCAAGGCATCCTATTCTATTAGGCAACAAGAATTCAATGAGGCAATTTCACTTTATCACCAGGCGCTTCAAGTCGAAAAATT
>JALUTL010000053.1:0-4943 GCA_027016475.1 Candidatus Heimdallarchaeota archaeon | reverse complement strand
CAACGCTTACATGTTGGATTCACAGTGGGATAAAGCTGAAGAGATTTTGAAGCAGGCCGAAGAACGATTTCCTCAAAACCTAACTATAATTGAGGTTAAAGGCGACCTTCACTTTTTCAAAGATGAACATGAGCAAGCAGAACAGTACTATGACCAAGTAGCCAAGATGACCAATTCCATTTCACCTAAATTTTTCAAAGCCTTTGCTCTAACAAAAAACAAACTCCAAAAATATCCTTTGTCGTCAATATGCTTCATGACATTATTCCTAAACTTCCCATGTGGGAACTCTACCTTCAGCTTGCTGTGGCTCTCCATGCTTTGGGACGTGAACTCGAAGCCAGTGAAATCGCTCAAATGTTGCCTAAACTCTAAAACAAACATTGTTCATAGGAATGATGACTACCAAAGACCCATTCAAAATGGGGGTCAAATTTCAAGATGGATCAACCATGATGTGAGAGTTCCGTCGTGACAATATTCAATGAATTGCCCTCGAATTGAATCATATGGAAACCAGAGAATGGTAAATTTATGAGGCCAAGGATTCAAGCATTGCCTCTATCTGAATTTCATTCATTATCTTGTCCCATTCTTTGACCTTTTCTTGCTGATCAAGTGTCAGAAGCCCGCGAACCTGATGGGTGGCCAAATATTGCACAGTGGTATATGTGTCCCACTGAACCATTACAACGGGAATCTTCCGTTCCTGTGCCCTCGCAAGAACTGTCGAAGGAGGGTAAATTCCCCCTGTCAAAATCACGACGGATGTGTCTGTTTCCATCGCTGCTAATGCCAAGGCAGGCCTGTCTCCTCCCAAAATTACTGCCTTGTTGACCGACCTTCTGAAAAATTTCAATGCACTTTCAAGCTCCATCGCCCCGACTTGGAAATCCTCGACAATTCTGTCTTTGTACTCTTCACAGCAAAGATACTTTGCATTGAGCATTTGCACAATCTCGTCTACCGTGGGGGCGGCAAGGACTCCTTTGTCAGGAATCAGACCAAGAACCTTGATGTCTGTTGTTTTGGTCAACCTGCCTGCAATTGCCTTTTCCCTTTCCAAAATTTCTGGTGGGACAAGAGAAAAGATTGTTCCGATCAAGGGAACTTCTGCATCATTGAAATATGATGCTCCAAGCAGTACATCGTCCAACTGCGCATCTGTCCTCCCTGAGACCAGCAAGAGTATTTTTGCGTCCAACATTCCTGCCATTTCCCTAGAGGAAAGCTTGAGGAAGCTCAGGTAGTTGATTGTCCTGCACCCTTCAATGACAAGCAAATCATAGACTCTCTTGAGCTCGTCATAGGATTTCTTGATTCGATTCATGGCCTGCTCTATCCCATCTTCCTTCATGTCATAATCCCATTCCGTTATTGTGACGGGATTCAACACTGAAAGGTCTTCAGGCAAGTCCAAAAACTCCTTCGCCACCTCTGCATCCCTGTCATCCTTTGAAGAGCTGATGGGCTTGAAATACCCCGCCTGTATGCCTTTCGATCGCAATTTTCTCAACAAGGCCATTGTAAAGGTTGTTTTTCCTGTCCGTTCACTGCATGAAGCAATCAGCAAATTTTTCATGTACTTTCCTCCTGTTTCTGCTTTTGATGTTCCTCCTTTGAAATTGTAATCTTTACATCAACCGCCATCACCCCTGTTTCATCTGCAAAAAGCGGATTGATGTCCAAATCCACCATCTGTGGAAAATCCTGCACCAGCCTTGATACCCTTTCCAAAGTCTCGATTACACTCCCAATGTCTGCCTTTTTGCCCCCTCTGGCACCCTGAAGAATGGAATACACCTTTGTGCCTTCCAGCATCTGAGTTGCCTCTGTATGGGTGATTGGCACCAATCCAAACTGCACATCCTCAAAGACATTAGTGTAGATTCCGCCTGTCCCGATAATTGCCAAATGACCAAACTGCGGATCCTTGGACACACCAATGATCAGCTCTGTTCCTTTTTTGGCCAACTGCTGGATGTCGACACCTATGACTTTTGCATGCGGAAAATGCGTGCGGGCAGCCCGTAGCATCTCCGCAAAAGCATCTGTCAGTTCCTTTTCGTCCTGAATACCAATTCTTACTCCGTTGATGTCAGTTTTATGCAAAATTTGTGGCGATGTAATCTTCATAACCAAGGGATAGCCTATCCTGTTGGCAATTTCAACCGCCTCGTTCGTGGTAAAGGCAGTTTCGGTCTGCGGAACCCTGATCCCATAGGCCTGAGCTACAGCTATGCTTTCACTTCCCAATAGTGTGACCCTTCCCTGCTCGACGACTGAATCGAAAATGTTCTGGACAATTTCCTTTCTGACACTGGGAAATTCCCGAGGCAACTCATAAAATTCCGGTCTCGAAAGAATCGCCTGATATCGCCACAACCCTGCCAAAGCCAGAACTCCCTTCTCAGGAAATGTAAATGCCGGAATATAATTTCTCTTCAGCAGTTCCAACCCCTTCTCCATTTCCTTTCCTCCAAAGAATGAAACGGAAACCGGCTTCTCTGGAAATCGTTTGCTAATGTCAATTATCACTTCTGCAATTTCGACAGGTTTGGTCATTTCCTGCGGAGCCAAAATAACCAAGATCATGCCAACATTTGGATCCTTCATCGCCAACTCCATGGAAATCCTGTATTCTTTTGCCCCACCCGTCCCCAACACATCAATGGGGTTGTGAGTAGCAGCAGCAGGATGAAGATTCTGCTTCAACGTGTTGATGGTGGTGGAAGAAAGCGGTGCCAAGCTCAACCCGTTGAATTCTGCATGATCTGTTGCAATAATGCCCGGGCCACCTGCATTTGTAATGATACACAGTTGATTTGAGCGAGGAAGAGGCTGCCAACTGAATGTCGTCGCGATCGTGAACAGATCCTCTATGCGATCAACCCTTATCACTCCTGCCTTTTCAAATGCAGTCGTGTAGGCCGTGTTTGCACCTGCCATGGCACCTGTATGGGAAGATGCCGCACGCGCTCCAGCCTTGGAAGTCCCGGACTTGATCGCAATGATGGGCTTCTTCTTGACCACCCTCCGACATACTTCAATGAATTCCCTGCCCTTGTTGACCGCTTCAAGATAAAGCAGTATTACCTTTGTGTGCTGATCCTCACCCATCAGCTCAATCAGCTCGACCTCATCAATGTCCAGCTTGTTTCCAACTGAAACAAATTTCGAAAACCCTATGTCCTCCTTTACCGACCAATCCAGGATCCCTGTAATCAATGCACCCGATTGCGATACAAATCCCAGATTCCCCTGCTTCGAATTGCTTTTGGTGAAAGTTATGTTCAAAGGCGTAAAATTGTCAATCAGGCCAAGACAGTTGGGGCCAATAACCCTCATTCCGTATTCCCTGATTTTGGCCAACAGCTTCTGCTCCAGCATTGCCCCTTCTGGACCAATCTCCTTGAAGCCCGCCGAAATGATCAGAACAGATTTAATTCCCCGTTCATGGGCTTCATCCATCAAATCCAGAACATATGGGGACGGAATTGAAACCACCAAAAGATCCACATGCTCAGGAATTTCCTTCAATGTCCTGTAGGCCTTGATGCCCTGCACTTCTTCATCCTTCAAGTTGACCGGAAATATCTTCCCGTCATAGCCGCTCCGCAGCAGATTGTGAAGAAGGCTGTATCCGACTTTTGAGGGATTGTTAGAGGCACCAACCACGGCAACAGTACGAGGCATGAAAAAGTTTTCCAGAATTTCCCTGTCCGAGAGCAACAGCAATTTAATCATGCAATTCTGCATTTTTTCATAAAAAAGGAAATCTCAACATCTCAGAATTGATGATCGAAAATAAAAAAATGCTAAACTTCTGTACGCATTCGGCTTTTCCAAGCTTATAAGGTGATAACAATTATGAAAAATACAATCTTACCATGAAGAACCAATTCAAAGGTGATCTGATAAAATGACAACGGAACATAGTTGTCCAGAGTGCAAATCTGAAGATATCACGGCGGAAAACAAGTCTGAATATACAGGTGGTGGCTATGCAGACTATTGGACTGAATATGAATGCAACAAGTGCGGGCATCAGTGGGAGGACAGCAAACAATCTGATTGGTATTAAGACTCCCGGAGAGCCATTCAAAATTAATTTCTGTAATGTTCAGACCCATCTTTCAATCTAGATAGACTAGAATCCTCTATTGTAAGAACAGAGTAAAGCAAGGAATTATTGGTTGATGTCAGCTTTCAATCTAGATAGACTAGAATCCTCTATTGTAAGCTTTTTCATTGGGGTTTGTTGTAGATCAGCGAGCTAAACTTTCAATCTAGATAGACTAGAATCCTCTATTGTAAGAACAGAGTAAAGCAAGGAATTATTGGTTGATGTCAGCTTTCAATCTAGATAGACTAGAATCCTCTATTGTAAGGATTTGGAAATTTATCTTATACGTACCCATGTTAACAGCTTTCAATCTAGATAGACTAGAATCCTCTATTGTAAGTATCGTGAGTGTACATTATAATATCAGAGTGCCAAAACTTTCAATCTAGATAGACTAGAATCCTCTATTGTAAGGGTGTACCTGCTTGTCGGCAAAATACAAGGAGGAATCTTTCAATCTAGATAGACTAGAATCCTCTATTGTAAGGACGTCCCCCGGCCTCCTCCAGCAGCGCAAAAAATCTTTCAATCTAGATAGACTAGAATCCTCTATTGTAAGCCCAGCGGCTGCCCAACCGTGGCTGGGCCCGATAGAGCTTTCAATCTAGATAGACTAGAATCCTCTATTGTAAGCACAAGAAGATTACCAAAAAACCATTGAATTAATCCTTTCAATCTAGATAGACTAGAATCCTCTATTGTAAGTTCAACATCCCGTCCCAAAAAATCCCGTGAAAACCCTTTCAATCTAGATAGACTAGAATCCTCTATTGTAAGGATTTGGAAATTTATCTTATACGTACCCATGTTAACAGCT
>JALUTL010000052.1 GCA_027016475.1 Candidatus Heimdallarchaeota archaeon | reverse complement strand
GAGCCAGCGATCTTAAAGGCAATTTCTGAGGAGTCAACCTCATGAAAGCTACCATCATAAACCACCACTTTCATATCAGTCAGGGGGAAACCCGCCAAAATTCCTTTTTCCATTTTTTCCTTGACTCCTTTCTCGATCGCGGGAATAAATTCAGAAGGAATAGCACCACCCTTGATTTCGGACTCAAAAGCAAAACCTTCCCCTCGACCCAAAGGCTCGATTCTTAAGAAACAATGACCGTACTGGCCCCGACCACCAGTTTGTCTGATGTATTTACCCTCGCCAGTGGCCTGTTTTTTAATTGTCTCTTTATAAGCTACCTGAGGAGCGCCGGTTTTGGCCTCAACACCAAATTCTCTTCTCATCCTGTCAACCAAAACTTCCAGCTGAAGCTCGCCCATACCGGAAATAATTGTCTGGCCTGTCTCTGGATCTGATTTTATTTTGAAAGTCGGATCCTCATCTGAAAGCCTTGATAAGGCCGTGCCCATTTTTTCCTGATCTGCCTTGGTCGCCGGTTCAATGGCTAAAGAAATTACTGGCTCAGGAAATCTTATTGACTCCAAGATAATCGGGTGAGCCGGATCGCACAAGGTATTGCCGGTGGTGGTCTCTTTAATGCCTACCGCCGCCACAATCTCTCCCGCAAAAGCCTCGTCAATCAACTCTCTTTGATCAGCGTGCATTAAAACTAACTTACCAATCCTTTCCTGCTTGCGGGTGGTGGCATTATAAATCACTTGGCCGGCCTTAAGTTTGCCTGAGTAGATCCTCAAGTAAACCAACCGTCCCACATGTGGATCAGTGACAACTTTAAAAGCTAAAGCACTAAAAGGATCGTCATTTTTGGGGTACCTTTTTTCAATCTCACCCGTTTTTGGGTTTTGGCCTTCTATGGGCGGTAAATCAAGAGGAGAAGGCAGGTATTCAACAATCGCATCCAATAAAAGCTGAACTGTAGCCGTTCGGTTATCACCACCTAAAATTGGGAAGAATTTACCAGCAATAACCCCTTTTCTGATTGCTTTTTTAAGCTCTGCCTCGGTCAGTTCTTGGCCTTCTAAATATTTAGCCAGGGCATCATCGTCATATTCAGCCACCTTTTCAATCAGCTCTTCTCGATATTTCTCTGCCTGGCTTTTTAGCTCAGCCGGAATATCACCTTCTTTGAGTTTATTATCCTCAATTCCTTGGTAGGTATAAGCCTTCATCTTGATCAAGTCAACCACACCGTGCAAATCATGCTCCAAGCCAATAGGAATCTGAACTGGCGCCGCATTGGCTCCCAACCGTTCTTTAATTGAGGTAATTGAACCTTCAAAATCAGCGCCAATTAAGTTGAGTTTATTTAAAATACAAATTCGCGGTACATTGTAGCGATCAGCCTGCCGCCAGACAGTCTCGGACTGACTTTCCACTCCTGTCCGACCGTCAAAAACCATCACCGCACCATCTAAAACCCGCAAAGATCTCTCCACTTCAGCGGTGAAATCAATGTGGCCCGGTGTGTCAATAATGTTAATCCGATAATGGCCGTTTTTAACTGAGGAATCTGATTGCAGATCCCAAAAAGTAGTAATGGCCGCAGAAACGATGGTAATACCACGCTCTCTTTCCTGAGCCATCCAATCAGTCACCGTTGTTCCCTCATCAACGCTGCCTAATTTATAAGTTTTCCCTGTTTCAAAAAGAATACGCTCGGTGGTTGTTGTTTTCCCAGCATCAATATGGGCAATAATGCCAATATTTCTCAATTTTTCCAATGGCACCTCCCGGTCTTTCGTGACCGTCATCACCATGGCGCTTTTTTTCTTGATTTGTTGTCCGGGCATAAAATCTCTCCCCTCTCTTAAAGTCAGCCGCAAA
>JALUTL010000051.1 GCA_027016475.1 Candidatus Heimdallarchaeota archaeon | reverse complement strand
CATATAATATGCTGTAATTTTTCGCATAAGTTTTTTCCTATTCGATAATCCACTCTGTCTGCGCATGCCTGATCAAGCCCTCGGTTTGAAGCGTTTGGAGCAAAGCTTCAAGCCGCTTCTGTCCGATTTTCAAGTCATTTTGGAGTTGTTCAGAAGTCATTGGCGATTTCAGGAGCTTCTTTATGATAATTCCTCTGTAATGTCGATCGGTTTCATGAAAGGGTTTTCTTTCCGCAGTTGAACGAATTTTTGGAATTATTTTTGAGGCTATTTTGCTTCCGTAGTCCATTAGTGCATTGTGCCAATCCCTCGATCTCCCCTTTGGCACGAGTCGGTCTGCAATCTTAAACAGCTCGTTTTGCTTGGTATCTGGTGTTGCAAGCCCTTCTGCAATGAATACTTTCCGAATATTTGTGTCAACTGTGCCTATGTCTGCATTGAATGCAAAAATGGGTATCGATCGTGAAGTATAGACTCCAATCCCCGGCAATTTGATAAGGGCTTTTGGATCCCTTGGAAATTCATCCAGTTGAAGAATTGATTGTGCTGTCTGCTGAAGATAGATTGCACGCCTGTTGTAGCCCAATCCGCTCCAAAGCGCAAGTATTTCTCCTTTTGAGGCTTCAGCCAATGTCTTCAAATCAGGGAATTTTTGTATAAAGGCCAGATACTTTGGTACGACCCGAGTCGTTTGAGTCTGCTGAAGCATGATTTCGCTGACTAGAATGTAGTACGGATCAGTTGTCTCCCTCCAAGGATATGCTTCCCGATTGACTTGCCACCAAGAAAATATTTTGTCGTGGATTTCCACATGTTTCATCCTCTTTGGCCTAATGAAACTTTTCCCTTGAGGTAAGTGAACTCCCTAATTTGAAGCTTCTTCTGTGCCTGCATCATTAGGGACGATGTCCAAAGCAAATTGGTTTTGCTTAAGCCAGTTTCTTGCTTCTTTGTAGTTGGGGTAGTGATGTGCTACATGAATCCAAAACATCTTTTGATGGTTGGGTATCTGCAAATGCACCAGCTCATGGATGAGTACATAATCAATGATTCGAGGCGGTGCCATTGCCAATTTCCAATTGAGCTTGATCGTTCCGTCGCTGAAGCATGCTCCCCATTTTCTTTTGTAATCCCTGATTTCTATTTTCTCTGGTTTTCTGAGACCGTCCAGCTCTTGTATTTTTTTTGTGATGTAGATTTCGAGCTGTTCCTTGTAAAACTTGACCAGTCGTTGGTATATCAATGCCATAGATGCATTGGATGGTGCTTGAAGAATTACTTTTCCGTTCGATGGTGCAAACAGGGTTTTTCTTCCAGGTATACGATCCAAGACGAAGGTGGTTCCGAAAAGCAAGATTTGTTCTCCTGTTTTAAAGCTGATGGCTTTGGGTATTGGGCGAGGGACTTTTAGTTGTTTGAGTATCCATGCTTTTTTCTCCTTGAGCAGTGGGACAATCATGTCTTCGGTAGTGTGAGAGGGCACTCTGACTTCAATGCCTGTCGGCAATGCCACGATGGAAAGCCTTTTTCGCCTGTTTGACCGTTTGATCGAATATTCAACCACTTCACCATCAAGCTCAATTCTTGGCATCTTACTTCTCTGATTTATAGACACTTATTTAGGTATACAATTGAGGACGAGCACAATTAATCTGTTTTCCGGATCGCCCATGAAATCAAATCATCAGTTGTATCAAGCATGCTTTGATCAATTGGAAACCTTTCCATGTTAATCTTCAGTTTGTTCATGATTGCCTTTTCCAAATCAACTCCTGCCTTGTCGGCAAAAGACAATAGGTAGATGGCCACATCGGCAAGCTCAGATTCTACTTTTTTTTCATGGTAGGATGCAAGATTGCCTGTCTGCTCTGTTCTTGCGTCATCCATTGAAAAAGCTCCATCAGTTCTGCTGCTTCAATAGAATTACATGGCCAAGTTTTTCGGAGAGTGAAAGCGTATCCAATCCCTTTCTTCAAGAAAACTGTTTATTGCGGATATCAGTCTGTCCATAATGTCCGAATGGATCGAACTCAGAAAAGGGTTTGTATCCCTTTAACTGTAGAGATGAATGAAAAGTTTCAGGGCAATATTTTCAAGCAAGGCATCATCGATGGCGTCAATATCACTGGGTAATTGGTCTGAAAGAATTTTTACAACACGTTCTGGTCCTGTTACCGTGGACAGAAGAGAATCAGGAAAGATCACAGACATCACGGCCAATGTTTGTTTGTTTGGAAATCGCGGATCCGTCAACGATTTGTCCACAACAATGGCTGAAACGGAAACCACAATCAGCCTGTAGCTGGCCAGCACTCCTACGGTATATCTTCTTTCCTTTTGTGCGACTCCTTCACCAAAACCATGAAGTGCAATCATTCTTACGTTGTATTCCAGTAAATCCTCTTTTTGAATGCCATAGTGTTCAACAAATTTTGGAGACCATAATTCAAGTTTGGGGCCATCATCCTTCATAAGAGAAAACATCCATCCCAATCTGCCTTTAGTCAACATTTTTTTCCAAACTTGTGTGTCAGAGAACTTTTGGACATAGTATTTGAGTTCGACAAGGTAGAGAAGATTCAAAATCAGAAAACCAAAGCTAATTGCAATCACTATTTCACTTAATTGTCCTCTGAAGGCAATTAACAGGAAAATCGAAAGAGTTACCCCAGCTACTGTTATGGCAATGCCTGTTCTGACTTTGTTTAGGTTAAATTCCTTAAACCTCTCCGCATTGAATTGAGCAATGTCCAGAAGGGAGAAAATTAAGACGAAGAGTACGACTGCAATGATTAGGTTTACGAGCCATCCAGTTGTAACCGCAAATGGTGAGTTTATGTCAAAAAAATATGGATATCCTTGAATGTCAGGTGAGATCCATGTCGTAATTGTAAACGACATTCCAATGCACATCGTAAACTGTCCCATTCTTGCTATGAAGCGTTGCCATCTAGTATAGCGTGGTAGATTGAGAAAATATATCAAAGTTGCAGTAGCATATCCTCCTGAAATGAAGATATGGTTATTTTTCTCTAATTCTCCGCCTTTCATCATTGTCAAAACCATTGCGATCATTAGCACGTTCCCCAAAATGAAGGACAGAACATATGGATTTCCATCTTGAATATATTTGGATACAAAAAAATGCAGGAATGCGAGAGTTCCCACCAAAATGATGGTTAATAAAGCCTCAACAACCACGTTGTCATTGCCTCCTAAAACAAGTTGTTTAACATTTTTGCGAGCGTATCCATTAGTCTTCCGTGATTGTGGGCCCGTTTCAGTTCCTTCATGGTAGATATTTCGCTGTAGAATGTCTCTCTCATTCCCTTAGGTTTGTGAACCGTTGAAAGTATGATTGTTGGGACTGTAAGGGCAACAACCAAGTTCTTTAGGCATCTGTTGTCCTCAGCAAGCACTTGCAGTGGTGTGGCTACTACAGTCCAATATTGGCGGTTTGGGAATGGAAAGGTCAGAAGGGGCAGAAGGTCGTATGCTTCTTTGTTTGGGACAAATAAGGTCATGAGATTGGCACGCAACGAAATGAATGCCACATCCTGAAGTTGTTGGACATCAACAAATTTATGTGAGTAGACGATGACCTTGGGAACAGCAAGGTCGTAGTCAAAAATTATCCATCCATAATGGCCTTTGGACAGTAGATGCTTAATATTGGTCTTTTCCAGATAGAAAAAGGACGCTGTGAACACCATGTATATTGTCACGGAGATATATGCGATAGTGTTTATCAGTTCTGATGCAATGAATGCCGTATCAAGTGATTGGCTGATGGTTGCCAATACAAACCGAGTCAAGACAATCAGGGATAAATAGAGACCCAATATTGTAAAAAACCTTCTTTCAGCATTAACTGTTTCTACAATATCCTTTATTTTCCTTCTTTCAAGCTCAAGCCCTGCAAAGGCAACAATAAACAATATGGCCCCTAAACTCAAGATCAAGTTGTATATGGGATGACGGTATTGAATGTATTCTCCATTGACATACAAGGTACCTACTACAGAAAAATCTTGGGAAACCATTGCTACAGCCAACAACCCGATTGAACCAGACATAAACAGAAAGGAGAATGTCACGCTTGATTTAACCAAAATACCGTAGTAATGCCGATCCAACAGCATGAGCAATAGAATCAAGGTCAATGATCCGCACATGTCTCCGATCATTGCGAACTGCGTCACTGTTTTTGGATTCACTCCGGGGGGTGGACTAATGAGAAGAAGGTTTGTTATGATTGACAATGTATAAATCATGCTGATTATGCCTAGCTTGATATGAACTTCATTCCTTGCAAGAATGCCGAAAATAGCGATCACTGTGGCATAAGAGAAAGCGATCAGGACACTCATGACCGTCAGGGCCAATGTTAGGGGGTCTGCCAATTTACAACCCCTACGTTTTAAAAATTATAAAGCTTGTTCATGGTCAATGTTCGCTAGGCTAGGATTTGAACCATGACATTTACTTTGAATTATATGTTGCAACGCAGTCAAATACGCTATGCAGATCCAGAAGAACCATCTCCGGATCAAGGTTGATGGCTATGAGATGGTTCACCGGGCGACACGCATGACCAAGAGCCTGTACAATCTTGCCCTCTATGCCATACGGCAACATTATCAGGAAAATGAATATGTCCTGACCCTCAAAGAGCTTTTCCACAGCCTGAAGGAGCATCCCTGCTATCTGAGCCTGTCCTCGGATCATGCATAGTTGACCCCGAGAAGGCCTTTCAGGCATACAAATCCTACTTTTCTTTGCTCAAGCTCAAGAAAAAGGGAAAATAAGATGGTTTCATCGAGATTTTATAAATACTACTACTGAAGTAGCGAATAAGGTATAACTTGTGACAATTGAGATAAGGCAATAAAGACAGATAAGCTTCAGGATTGCGACTTGAATTATCAAGAGGGCGGTTGAGACAACAAACCCTGTGGAGGTCAAGAGCAACAAAAAGGTGGGGTAGGTTGTCTCGTATCGCTTCACCATTGTTTCAAGCCTAGGTTCAAAATACAGAACCATAAACACCGTAATGTAATACAAGAGTCCGTAAAATGAGATTGGAAGTCCAAACAGGACAGAGTATTCTGATGTTGTCACTTGCCCACAATCAACTGGGATCCCAAAAATACTGGAAAGAAAAGGTGTGTTGCAGACAGCCGGATCATTGTAGTGACTGTCCACCAAGAAGACCGTGTCAAGTATTCCTCCCAATGATGCCAAAAAAAGAATTGCTTGGGCGATCTTGTTTTCCATGTTCGTCCATCGTCATTTGGATTGATTAACTTATCTTTACCAATACTTGGCGAACACCACTCAGGATCAAGTGATCAGTCATGTCCTTTTCCATCTGTTGCGTTCGATGTTCAACCATAACTCTCCATTGTGCTCCTCAAATTGGACTGGTTCTTTGCCTGCCATCTCTGTTTGTAAATAATAGTTGAAAGTGTACGGAGAATCTTCCCAAGGAATCAGTTGCCTCCTTGCTCCTGTAGTTTGCTCCTCCAAAAAAAGGGCTCCGTTTTCAGATGAGATGGTGATCTTGTTCAGCCCTCTGTAGGTTGCATATTCTCCAACAAGCTTTTGATGAAACTTTCTCAGCTTGAGCAGCGCCCATTCTTCGGTGATGTCAATCCCCATTGATGCCAAGAGAACTGATTGACAGAAAATTCTTGGACTTGGATGATGGTTGCTCAACATGATTGTTTCTCGTTTCAGATCTGGAATAAAGCAAAACCATGCACTTGCACCCACAAAACTGCCGGAATGCTGTACCAGCTTGTGCCCGTGAAAGTCCTCGTCAATGGCAAATCCAAATCCGTACCCCGAAATGGTTTGTCCATACGATGCCGCAAATGATGCGTTGGGATACTGTTCCTTGAACTGCCGAGAAGTCATGGCCTTTATGCTCTCTTCTTCCAAAATTCGTTTCCCCTTGAACTCTCCCCAATTCATGAGCATTTCCATATAGTGGCTCAGTTCAACTACTGAGGAAAACAGACCTTCTGCCGCCTCATCCAATGATCGAGTCAATTTGTGCTCTTCATAGGGAACATTGACCAACTCTCTCAGTTTGCTGTTTGGTCTGTCCTTGTATCCCTTAGCAAGATTGTCTTCATCGGAAATTTCATTGAAAAACCCTGTTCTTTCCATTTCTAATGGATCAAACAGCTCGTTTCTAAGGAACTTTTTGTAAGGCTGGTTTGAAACGGTCGAGATTATTTTTGAAACACATCCATACCCCAAGTTGTGA
>JALUTL010000050.1:1127-17197 GCA_027016475.1 Candidatus Heimdallarchaeota archaeon | reverse complement strand
AAAACAGGTTGTGTGCAAAATAAAATGTACTGAAAACTGGCGGGAGGTGTGTCAAAATAAGTATCGGTCATTCGAAACTTTCAACTGTCATTAGACTTGTATCCTTATTATAGTTCTGATTGGAGGATTTGCAGTTTCACCCGCAGTAGCTACTGGACAGGAAGCCAACAGAGCATTTCTGTATCATCAACTGCTGAACAACCAAGGCGGAATTGCCCTGCTTGAAAATGACAACCCACTTCACAGGCTTCTGACAGGAAGCAACAAAAACGTCCAAGATTCGGAAGTGTTCGTCCGTCAAGAATTCAATCCCTTGGTCTCTGAAACGGATACAATATTCCTGAATACTTCCTTTGAACAAGCCCTGACTGGAGCTACCGCCTTTGGTGAACTGTCACCAATGCTGGAATTTCAAGTTTCCCAAGCAATATCCCGTGCGTCCGCTGAACTGAACAATAGTGAAATCACCATTGGAATACTCTTTGCCACTTTGGATCTCAGAATCAACGGGACCACATTGGTGAGAAACGAACTCGTCCGTATTGCATTTGACAGGCTTCTTTCATACATGGAACGAACCACGGACACATTCATCATGCTGATAGCCCCAGAGGCAACTGCCAGAAACTTGGTCAAGACCATTGCAGTTGCAGAAAAGTCTCAACGGGTCAACAGCATTAAAGTCGCCGCATTGACCCATGGATATGCAGGCGAAAATGGCCACGGATTCGTATCCGCCGTCGGATCACAGGCAGCCATCATAAACGGAAACGATCTGAAGACAATCGCTGCTCAAATGGATCTGCCTTCCGCAACCAAGGTTGTAGAACTTCTTCTTCCGTTCTGTGACCTTGGAAACGAATATGAACTGTATCCTGAAACATCTGTCCTGTCTTTCTTCAAAACCTTCTCCCCAACTGCCGACATAATCTACTTCCAGAATGCCGTGGCAGTTGACCAAACATACATTTCCATGTTTGACAGCATCCTTTTGGAAGGACAATGGAACCTCAAGAAAGAGGTCTTCTCCCGACCACTACTGTTGGTCGACCAGCAGGGACGCCAGCAACTCGTGCAAGAACAAATCGTGGTGGCTGAAGAGATTGTCTTTTCCAACGGAACCATGTCCGCCAACCTCACCTATTTCCCAGAAACAACTGAACAGAATAAAACTGAAATTTCATATTTGGGATTTGCACGTTCATATGGACGACCAATCACTCCAAAGGTCACCCTCTCAAGAATACAAACCAAGGTCACAAGGACATATACACCAATCTCCTATGTGCCAAAACCTGTAACAAAAACCTATATCAAACCTACCTATGTCTCTTCACCAATCCCATCAAAATCAGTCCCAAACATTCGGTTCAGCAACCCTATTGCTCCAAAATTTTCCACTGTCAAACCGGTTGTGCCCAAACCTTTGCTCCAAAGCCATCACCTGTCAAGAACAACAGGACTCAGGAATTGAAAGAGACACCCCCAATTGTAATCGGCCGTATCTCAATTTCGGGTTACACACCCAATGCAAATACCATCAAGCAAAAAATCGACAAAGGACTGGTCTATGTCGACACTATCCTGACTGCCATCTATAAGGGATACCACAGCGTCAAGGCACAAATATACAACTGGGTCGACAACCAGTTCAATGCATGGCACAACAAATGGATGAGAGGAGTCGTCAAAAGCATCCTTGATTCCACTGTCTTCAAAGGAATAGCCTGGTTCGTCAACCAAGTGAAAAGTACCATCAAAACATGGGTGTCTATCCTCTACGTATATTTCTCCATGCAAATGAACACCTACAAGCTATTCGCCATGATGGCACTCTGGCAATCGGAAAGTTCGCTTCCGCAATTGTCAAATACTTTGGCAAGTCAATGGATACAATCCTCTCAGCATTGGCATACTTCCTAAAAATCGACCCAGAACCCATCAAAAAAGCAATCCAAGGATGGGGCGACAATACTGTCAAAACCCTCGACAATGCTACTTCCTACCTTGAAAATGAAATCAAGTCCACCCTCAACTATATGATCCAAGAATTCAAAAACAGCATCTTCTGGAAAATCCTCAGCGCAATGGGTGAAATAGCCAAGGCAATCCTTGCTGACCTCCTCGACATAGTGATCAAGAACCTCTTCTATGTCAGCATCACCGCTCCTCACGCACTGCGCCCAAAATTTGCAAAAATGGCTCGATCATTGGAAGAGTTCAGAGATCCAAGCCTCTTTGGCATTAAAGATTTTAACAAAATCATCAATAAAAAAGCAAAAAACATAAATGATGTCCTTGATCATGCAAAGAGACTCAGAGATCACACTAAACCAATCACTTCAGAAGAAAGCCGAAACAATGCAGTCAACGAAATAAACAATATCGCCGAAAAGAAACCCGTCTTCATCATCCCATGGTTCGACTACCTAAATGGTGTTGAAAATGATGAAGCAATACAAAGCATCAGAACGACTACAAACCCATCATCGGATCTATGGCTTGGATGATCACCAATAATATAGACAATTATGGATTGAATCACCTCATTTGGTCTAAACAGGTTCACATCCTCATGCCACAAAACCCTGAACTGCTGGCTAAGACCTTCGAAACCTTGAAAGTCGACGGCATAATTCCATTCATGCACGGAGATTTGGATGGAGCATTCAAAGTGGATAATTCGGGATTGACGGCTTACCTTGACCAAATCAAAGTCATAAAGGATCGCAAGGTGTATACTGGCGGAGAATACATTTCGCTTATAAGAAACAAACAGGACATAGAAAACAAGATCGATTATTATGAAAAGGTAAAAAACAGCATTCCAAAAGATGTTCAGCAAGAGAAAAGAGCAAAATCGAGAAAGAGCTGAATGAAAAAATTACAAAGTTGCAAGAACAGCTTGAAGATATAGACAAAGATTTGGGAGAATATGAAGATGTAAAATTGAAGAGGCTAAGCAGAAATACAACGAATTCAGGAACAAGAACTATCTGATGCCTGACAGGGCAAAGGAGAGCTTGGACAAGTCTCAATCAACCTACATCCATGCAGCAGTCTGCTATGGCTCAAAGATATTGGATGATGTAAACAAGCCGTCAATTTCATACAGGATTTCAATTGAAGCGGGTCGTGCATATCTTCATGCAATCATATCAGTCAAACAACATCTTGATTTCTACAAAAAAAATGAACAAAAGAAAAGTTTTGATCAAAGAAAAGCTCTCTTTCTTAAAAATGCTGAAGCCAACGCAATTAAAGTTCTCAACAAGATCAAAGGCCAAATGGAAATAGTCAATGCCAAAATCGTGTCCAAGAAATTCGAAAACGGCAAATGGACACCTAATCCTGTGAAATACTCAAATTCAGGCGATTATGAAACAAATCTCAAAATGGATCTTGAAAAACCTTCTCTCGGTCTTGATCCAGCAGATTTATTCAAACCACGAACCGCTGCCGAAAAGCTTGCCAAATCCTCAAGCGAAACCATGATAAATGCTGCCAAAGCCAAAGGACATGACAACGGCATGGTAAAGGAAATCATCAACCAATACCTGATCACTGTGTTGGCAGTGGTAATCGCAGTCAATCTGGCCGCATGGTTCATCAAGACATACGCAAGCCTGACCACAGTGTCCATCTGGGAAATCAAGGAGTTCGGCTTTGCTTGACCAAAACCATAAGGCAGAAATCAAAAAGAAGTTCCTGAATGACGGAATGACACTGCTGGCTTCCGCTATCTTTGCAGTCATGGAGGATGCTTCCGACATGGCAGAACTGGTAAAAAGAGGAGACCTTGAAATTCCTCTCTTCATGATTGCAAAAGTCGGGGAATTTCTGCTCAACTTCTTTGAAACAAGCATTGGAATTCCCGTAACGACATACGAGGAATCTGATTGGAAACAACCAGTCAACCTTCTGAAAACCGCAATGGCAGCGATATTGCTCATTGTTGCAATAAGCAATCAGCTTACAGGTATTGTAAGTGTGATTCTGTCTATGGTGCTTTGGCAGGTACTCTCTGCCGTCTTTATTCCCCTCTAGCATGCACAACAACAAATAAAAATTCCTGAAATCATGTTGTCCCATGGAATAAATGAGTGACCCCCTTCTGAACAGACGAAAACGGCATTTTCTCATGAGAATCGAACATCCTGATCAACTTATCACCGAACGGCCCTCAACAATGACCTTCATTGATGTCTACGGCAGAAAGAAACACTACGAAAACGTGGAATATGACACCCTCGAATTTGCCAGATCATTTTTCACAAGAATGCAACCAGGATTTTGTGAAAAGTGTCCTGTTGGGCAGAGCATCTTGCAGTCCATTGGGCATCCAGCCACAACTGAACTTGAAAAGATCTTTGTGGCTCTTAAAAACATGCTATGGGAAGTTGAAGAACAGGGGCTGACACTGGAGAGGCGGGAATTCCTCAAGGAAGGCAGCGCCAAGGTCAAGGAGGCGGTTCCCACAGGCTTTCCCACCAAAATTGAGCTGGAACTGCTCTAGTCTGATGCACTGCCAACCACCATTGACTATACGTCCATGACACTATTAATTGGCTGTTTAAGGTCGAAAGGAATCCCTTGGGAGAATCAACGAAGGAATTCGTGGAGATGCAGATCGGCATGATGCTTTATTATTTCGAAAAGGCACTGGCCCTTCAATCTCCGTCAATGGGAATAATCAAGAACTATGCAGGCTTCCAAGATGAATTTGCCGATATTCTTGCAAGTCTGGAAAAGGCTCCGAACACTGTCCAACCCTTTCCATCAGGGAACGCATCCTGAATAATTGGAAACGTAAATTTGATTTTATGCTCGACAGTTCTTCCGAAGAACATGATTTTCTGGTATGGTCAGGCAAGGAAGGATTCAGAAAGGAGATAGTCCGCGTTGACATGGAGGACGACAACATGACCATCTTCGACATGGCCAAAGCGAGAAAGCATTTCATGAACTTAGTTGAGGAAACACTGAATGCAGTGCATGAAGAGCATGGAGGCTTTCCGATCACATCATTGCCTGCCTATATGCATGTCTATCTTTTAGATCGAGAAGAGACATTCAACGATTTGAGCAGATATGGCTATCTTCTGGAGCCAAACGGCAGATATCTGTATTATCTCAGGAAATATAGTGCATTCAAATGACTGGTTAATCTTGCAGGCATGGTTTGCTGTCACATCCAAAACAACAAACAAAAATTGCTGAAATTTTGTTTCCCATGCTCTCCCTCATTGCCAACTTTATGAACCTCCTCAGAACACCATTTCTAAATATTAACATCACAAAACCAAAATTGCATGAAATGCGCTATTCCAACAACCGGTATACCTTTCAAAATTCCCTGAAATCGAAACTGTCGAACTTTACAGATCTCACGTCATAATTGATCAGTCACTCAAAAAAATTGGAAAATTGAAATTGATTGATTGCACCCTCTCTGTAAAAGTCCCCCTCACTCCAGTAGAAATTCTCTACCTTGAACGAACAAAACTCATGGACGGAATCAGGGATCTGAAACAAGCATTCCCTAATATGAAACCATATAGTACATACATTTCGGGATAACGTACCACAACTTTTTTATTTTTTTGTTTTCAATTTTCATTTGCTTCCTACGGGAACAAATAGCAGGGTAGCCAAGTGGTCAACGGCGGCAGACTCAAGATGAACGGTATCGGTACCGTTGTTCAGTAGGCATCTGCTCCTTCAGAGGTTCGTGGGTTCGAAACATTTGGACTTGTTTGGTTCTGATGCGTGATTCCCACCCCTGCTATTTGAGGAATTCTTATTGGCATTGGTGGTCTATTTTTCGGGGGGATTTTTTTCATAAACTCAAGATGCCAATTTTTTTTGGAGCAGTGATCGCTCTGTCCCAGTTGTTCACCATACACGAATATTCCGTATTTTTTGAGTTCGTTTGATATTTGGTGGAACAATTTTTTTTGGTTGTCATGATTCATCTTTTTTTGCTTGTGCATATTCTTTGAGGTCATTTGCGATGTTGTTTGATTTTCAGTTGATTTGAGTTATGGTTATTTTGTTCAATAATTTTTTTCAGTTTATCGATGGTGTTTTGTCTTTGAATATTTTGGGGATTTTGTCTCAGATGGTTGTCAATTTCATTCCTTTTTTGTCTGGCAATTGAATTTTGGGGGCTTCGAAATCGTCGAGCAGTTATTGGTTTCTATCTTGGAATACATCAATATCAAGGATTGTTGCAACGGGTATATTATCTTTTTTCTTTAACAAAGATGTTTTCAATTCCTGATGGATTGAGAAAGAGGAATTCTTCATTTTTTGGAGGAGGCTGATCCAAAGCGGTTAAGGTTCTTTTTTGATGTTATGTTGTTCCACAAGAAAATGCAGATGGTTATTTTTGAAGTTTAGGGATGAATGAATGTGGGAAATACGGGAAGAAAATTGGGCAAGAATCAATTTTTTCGGTAAAAGTTTATATTTATATAGATAGATGATGGCGTATGACTGAACAAATGGCAGTTTCAGACAAAAACGGAATAGTGGCCTTGGTGTTGCTGCTCTTTTTGGGTAGTTTAGGAATACACCGATTCTATGTCGGGAAAGTTGGGACAGGCATTCTGTACTTCTTTACGCTTGGGATTTTAGGTATTGGTGCCTTGTATGACCTGATTATGTTGCTTCTGGGCAAGTTCACGGATGCCAATGGAAATGTTGTAAAGTTGTCGAATTAAATATTTTGATTTGATTTTTCACTTCACATTTTTGGGTGATTTGTACAGAAATTGAAATTTTGGGAGTTAGGGGGGTTGACATGATGGTTCTGATATTGGTCGTTCTTGAGTGTTCATAAAGTTGAGTTTTTTAAAAACGGACAGTTTATTATTACAGTAATTGAGGAATCGCGATGATAGTTGAGAAAGACGTGAATCTTGACGAGATGATCAAGGAGATACAGACTCGTTTCAATATAGTTGGTCGAGAGGTAGAGTTGCGTAAGTGTTTGGCGGCGAAGCTTGCTGGGAAGCATTTGTTGCTTGAAGGGGATGTAGGAGTTGGGAAGACGACGTTGGCGCATGCATTGGCCAGTTATTTTTCACAGAATCTGGAGCGTGTGGACGGTGATGAGCGATACAATGCGTCTCGTCTGGTCGGTCATTTTGATCCTCCGATGGTGATGCAGAAGGGGTACACATGGGATTCGTTTGTGGTTGGTCCGTTGGTCAGTGCGATGCAGAACGGAGCGATTCTGTTTTTGAATGAGCTGAACCGTATGCCTGAGGGGACGCAGAATGTATTGCTGTCGGCGATGGATGAGAAGCAGGTGATTATTCCGAAGCTAGGAGTTGTGAAGTCGAAGGAAGGTTTTTACATTATCAGTGCGATGAATCCTCAGGAATTTGTTGCGACGACGCCGTTGAGTGAAGCCTTGAAGGACAGGTTTGCCTGGGTTCGGTTGGAGTACCAAAGCGAGGAGGAGGAACAAGCGATTGTGAAGATTCGTTCTGGTCTTGAGAATGAAGATGTGATTCGGGCGGTTGTCAGGATTACGCGTCAGACGCGGAACTGGCCTGATCTACGTCGTGGGAGTTCGATTCGTGGTGCGATAGACTATGCCTCGTTGCTTCGGTTCATGGACACTGAGCAGAAGGAATCATGGATCGAGGCCGGTGTGATGGCGTTGGCGACGAAGGTTGAGCTTGAGGACGGCATTGAGCGTCGGGTTGAGGATGTTCTGACGGACATCATTCTTGAAGTTTTGCAAGACGAAAATTTTTCTTGAGTGAAGAAGGCTTGCAAGAGCTTTCTGATGAACTCATGAAGCGGATGCCGTCCTTTCGCGGCAAAATGGACAAGAAGAAGTTGCTTGAGGCAGAGATAGTCAGGGGTCGGAGGAGTCCGATGCGGTATGCACAGATGTCGAAGGGGATGGACTTCATGACGATCAAGGACAGTGCAGAGAAGGCATTGGAAGTAGAGAACATGCCAGCGATACAGGGATTGGCGATCAGCAATCCTACGGCGGTTGCGGATGTGATGTCAAGTCCTCAGGGGTTCAAGCTTCTTGGTCGTCGAGCGGCTTCCGGAGACAACACAGCTCCGAACCTGTTTTTTATGTTGCGTGGGTCGTTGAGTGACAGGGCGAAGCCGATTTTCCGGAGGCTGGCCCGTCGGAGCATTCTGAAGGTTTCGGAAGGAATAATCGGCCGAGGACTGCGAGGAAATGTGTGGATCCAGACGGAATATTCACCTGATGCTGATGACTTTGATGATGAGGCGACGCTTGAGAATTTCATGGAGACAGGGTATCTGTCCTATGAGAACATAGTTGCACTGGAGAAGCGTGAGAAAACCAAGTCAGGGGTGTTGATTTTTGACACGTCAGGTTCTTTGTTCGGTGACCGTTTCACAACGGCAGCATTGGCTGTGGCAATCATGGCGTACCATCTTGCGCATGACGAATATGCAATTGTGCTGTTCAATACCAAACCGTACCTTATCAAGCGAGCGAACGAAAAAATTCCGATCAGTACCTTGATAGACAGGATTCTTGATGCGGAAAGTGCTGGGTACACCAACATATCTGAGGCATTGATCATGGCAGGAGTTGAGCTGAACAAGATGCGGAACCGGAACAAGTTTGCGATTCTGGTAACAGACGGTGTATTCAACAAGGGAGGCGATCCAAGGAAGCAGTTGCATCGGTTTCCGAAACTTCATGTCCTAGGGTTGCCTTCGAAGTATGATTGGGGGCTTCGGTTGTGCAAGGACATGGCCCGGAAGGCGAAGGGTCGTTTTGCACCGGTGAGTTCCCACGAGGACGTTCCCCGGGCCTTGATGAATCTGCTACGGCACAGTAGGTGATGACTAATTTGCTTATGGAGCAAATAAGGTGTGAAAGTGCGGAATAGTGTAAAAATCGAAAGAATACCTTTTTGAATTGTTGCTAAAAAGACAAAGTATGGCATTGTCAAGACAGGATGAAAAACTCCAAAATCTGCTGACCGACATAATGATGATTGCATTGGAAGACGGCATCATAACAGATGAGGAAATGGCCATTCTGAAACGGATAAAGCTGGACATCAAGGAGCTGCAGCACAAGATTGAAAACGGTCTCAACAGCGAGAACCTGTCCGAAGAGGAGAAAACACAACTGAAGGAATGGAAGAAGGCAATCCTGAAGAATGCCTATGAACTGTCCTCTGAGGACTTCAACATTACACGGGATGAACGTGCCCTTATCAGCGGATTGGTCAAGTTGATGATGTTTGAATGATATTTCAGGAAAGAAATGCCTAAAAAATTAAATGGAAGAAAATCAAAAGTGATTCGAAATGATAGAGTATGTATTTTACAATGTCAAGTCTAGCGGAGAAATGGAGGAGGTTAACAAGAAGAAGTCTGCTTTCAACACCCGACGGACGATAGTTGTTCAGGATCCGTTTGACAGAACCATTTGGATTGTCCATGGAACCAATGTGTCTGACAAGGTTCGTAGCAAGGCAACCATGAAGGCAAAGGAACTGAACGGAAAATTAGGCTTCCAGTTCAGGATAGTTGAGGTGGATATGGACAAGAGGAATGAACAGATTGCCGAACTGCTAAAAAAAAAGGGAAAGACATCAAAATTGACGCTGGAGGAACTTCAGGTTCATGACGGAAATGGAGCAAAGGAATTGAGATTTAAGCGGGAAGAGGGGACTATGCAGGAAAAAACGAGCACGCAGATGTCCAAACCAGTCACGGAAGCTCCAAAAAGGCCGCCTGTCATAGTCAAGGACACCAAGGAAATACCGAAGGCGGTGGCACCCGTCAAACGAGGCGAAAAGATATTGCCAAAAGGCGACTTGGACAAGGGCGGTCCCATGATAGAGGAATTCCAGATTACGTTTGACGACAGCGGCGATGGACTGGGTGACTTGGGTGGAGTGGTTGAACTCTTGACAGTATTGGACAGACTGTCAAAATCCAATGCATCCAAAGAGGTAGCACGAAAGGAGCTTCATTCAATTGTTGATGAAATAGTTGACAGGTATTTTTAGCTGGTCAGCTGAATATGCCGAAGAAGATTGATCAATGCCTTCACCAATATTGATTCATCCTGTGTGATCACATTGTCGCTTGTGACAATTCGCCATGCCTCATCCATTATTTCAGAACGTTTTTCCTTCAATATGTGCTCTTCCTCGGCTGACAGGTAGTGGTCGATCAAGGCCTCTTCAATCGCCTTTTCAAGCTCATCAAGCTTGAGCTGGATGCCGTCAAGCAGCCGCTGTTCATCCTCCGTAATTAAGCCGTCCTCAAAGGCCAGTTGAATCAGCTTTTCAAAGATTTCCTGTAAGTTGGTCGTGTGGTGCACCATGTGAGTTATTTCACAAGGGTTTTTAGATCATTCGTGCAGATGTCAGACCAATAGCCCAATTGGAAACGATGTTTAGGCAAAACAAGAAAAAGTTGTGTTCTTTGTCGATATCCCTTTAAAACCTCATGGAGATTTGAGCTTGATTAACGTGACAGATCATACCGAACCATCAATGCACGATGTCAATGAGCAGCATTTTCTCTTTCCAGGAACACTTGGAATTGTCAAGATCGTTGCGCCATTTGAGCACAGACGTGACATCATTCGGGCTGTAGAGTTCGCTGGCTATGTCCAGCCTATTGAAGTGGATCCCAGACCCGGTGTCAACGAAATAGAAATCGAACAAAGAAGAATCGTGCTGGAAAATTACCGTTCTGAACTTCAGTCATTGATCAACGTAACCAAACCTTTCACGTTAAAGTCCCAAAAGGAAAAGGTTCCCACTGATGAACAGGGAACTTTGGAGTACATCAAAGGGATACTGGAAAATCAGGGATCAAAGGTCAAGAAGTTGCTTGAAGAAAAGGAGACCGTGCAGAAACGAATCGATGAGCTGAACCAGATCAAGGAACTGCTCATGCAATTCAAGCGATTGGGACTCGATGCGTCACTGCTCGAAATATCACAGAAATATACCAGAATTTTTGTCGGATCAATCTTCAAGGATCAATTGGACACCATGAACAATTATTTGATCGAAATTACGGATGGAAGGTACGTTCTCATCAACAACGATCCAAAACAGGCTTCAAAATCAGGCAATGTCGAATTCATGGCCATTGTCTTCATCAAGGATGCAGATGCAGTCGAAACACGGCTCAAGGAACTCAACTATGAACCAATCAAGCTGCCAGAAGACAAAAACCTTTCATCAAAACTCGAAATCGATGATGTAGAGGCAAACATCGCTGAAAAGGAACAACAAATCGCAGACATCGACAATAAAATTGAAGAAACTGCAAAGGAAGTAGGGTACAAGCTCCTTGCAGCCCTTGAGGTCTGTGACCTTGAACTCAACAGAATTGATGTCGAATTCAAAATGAGAAGGACAAAGTCAACCGCCGTACTTTGGGGATGGATACCACCAGAAAAATTCGAAAGCTTCAAAAGCCTCGTCACAACATATACCGACGGAACCGCCGTAATCGAATACAAGGAATCTTTCGACAGAAAATACATGCCAACATATGCACACAACAAGGCTGAAAAATATCTGCCCGTCAGAGGATTGGTAAATTCATTCGGAACACCTTCAACCAAGGAAATAGATCCATTCCCATTCGTCGCAGTCTTCTTCGGACTATTCTTCGGAATAATGTTCGCTGATGTAGGACATGGACTCCTCCTCCTCTTCGCAGGACTATACTTCAGAAACAAAAGAAAACAACTCGATGAAATTCCTAAAGAGGGATTTGGTGCATACACCTACGGCGGTGCAGACCTCATGATCTATATGGGAATATTCTCAATCGTAGGAGGATTCTTCCTCGGATCATTCTTCGGCGATGAAACCATCCTTTGGGAAGTACCACTCTTCAAATTCCTCTTCAGCTGGAGCTGGGAATTCTTCTACTCACTCCATGAAGTTGAAGATCATGGCAAAAAAGTAATCAAAGTTGAAAGAAACTACCTCAACTTCCTAATATTCTCTTTCGCCGTCGGTGCAATCACAATCATCATCGGACTCGGAATAAAGGTATACCAGCAATACTACTACAGACACTCCAACTTCGAAATGTACGCAACAATTGCCCTCATCACCCTCTACATTTCTGGTATTGGTGCTGTCGTCGCATCACTTGCTGGAGCCCCAAGCATACTCTCAACACTCCTTGTCATAACACTCGCAGCTTCTTTCTTCGGAGTACTGTTCTTCGAAGGAAAAGCACACGGGTTTGACGGGGCAATGGAAGGAATAGACCATATCCTCTCACTACTCAGCAATACATTCAGCTTCGGACGACTCCTCGCTATGAACACAATACACTTCGTGTTCTCTTTCCTCCCATACAAGTTCATCGAACTAATATTTGGTGTACACATCATCAACCATGAAGTAGAACACTGGAGGGACACCGTCGGAAATGATTGGCCATGGTGGATTCTAGGAGCTCTCATCGGTGCCGTCATCGTCATGATCGTCGAAACTGTGTTCAGCACACTGCAGGCACTTAGGCTCACATGGGTAGAATTTTTTGGCAAGTTTTACAAGGGTAGCGGGATTCCTTTTGTCCCTGTGCAGGTAAATAGGGTCTACACTACGGAGTGAGATGAAGGTGACAACGACTCTTCCGTTCCTTATTGCGAAGGCGAAGGCTGACATGGGCAATTCACCGAGTCACTCGTTGATCTACTCAATTTTGGGAGTTGATTCGATTGGTGAGATTGAGAACATGATGGCGAGTACGAGTTATGGGGATGTGTTTACGTCTCATCGTCCATCGAAGGACATTATAGAGTTTGAGGGTGGTCTTCGCCGTCATTTTGCGAAGAAGCTTTTGAGTTTTCGTCGGAATGCATCTCCGAAGGTTCGTGACATGATTGATGCGATTATAGTTTTGATCGAGGCAGACAATCTGAAGCTGATATTTCGGAGCATTATAAGCAAGGAGCAGGACGAGGAGATTCTGAGCTTTATCATTCCTGTGAACAAGTATGGTTTTAATCATTACCGGCGTATGTTTCAGGTTGCGAGTGCTGAGCTTGCGACTGATCTGATAGCGTTCAAGGAATTGAAGAGGGCAGTCCGGAATGCCTTGAGTCACAGTGGTACGGAGGAGGAGATGCTTTTCTACATTACCTCATATTTGGAGCATGAGGCTTATTCGTTTATATACAAGCAGTCAAAGTCGTTCAAGACGATTTTGGACATGCAGAATCTGATGACGGTCTGCCGTGCTTCGTTGTTGGACATTGATCCTACGCAGTGGATTATTCCGAACAAGGGGATTGTTGCGAACAACATAGAGGTTCTGAAGCGTTATTCCTCTCCTCGAGAGATATTGAATTGGGTGCTGTACAAGGTTCCTTTTACGGATTATTTGGTGAAGGCCTTGGAGGCACCGAACGATGACCAACTGATCAGCACATTGGAGAAGCAGATCGAGTTGGCGTTTATCCGGAAGAATCGGCAAATGTTTGCCATCTTCACGACCCAGGTGGAATCCATCTGGAGCTACTTTGAGTTGAAAAAGGCAGAGATGAATGATATCAGCAGAGTTATACTCGGTAAGGTTACTGGGTTGGAAGTTGATACCATTCGGAATGCTTTGACCTATTACATTTAATTGGCTCTGTGCCAATTATCAAAGCAATGTTCTAACATTGCAAATAAAATTTCGTTTTAATCGATATCAATCGATTAAAATATAAAAACATCAGAGGTTTGAAACACATGAAAAAGATCACAAAACTTACAGTAATCGCTACATCGCTCGCAGTTGCCGCGTTTCTTTTGACGGTAAAGGCACTTGGGCTTGATCAATACAGTGAAGCAACACAGATCGGGATGACACCAGAAGCAGGAAAGTTTGTTGGTGCAGGTCTTGCAGTTGGGTTGGCAGGGATCGGATCCGGTATAGGCATGGGTCCAGCTGCATCTGCTGCCATTGGAGCAGTTTCAGAGGACAGAGGAATGTTTGGTACTGCAATTATTTTCGTCGTACTTATCGAGGCAGTTGCCATTTACGGTCTTCTTGTTGCATTGCTCTTGCTCTTCCTGTAAATTATGCAATAAATCAAATTCATATGCTCAACGATTGTTTTGGTTTGAGTCAGCAATGCGGTGCAATACTTAAGACAAATAAAGCAACCCTATAGAAGTGAAGCGTCAGAAATCAATCTCACGCAATATTGTTGGATCTTTTTTTACATCTTCTGGTTTTGAGATATTGAGGATTGGTTCTAGCTCCCTTTTTTTAACTCATCAAGTTGTTTTTGTAGAAGCTCCGCTTTTTTTTCTGCCTCATCAGCACACCTCTTCTCTATTTCCCTGCTTGTAGGCAATATTTCACCAGTTTCACGATCAACCAGTACTAGGAAGTATAATGGGGTTATTGTTTCTTTTAGGTATTTCTCTTTTCTTTCCATTATGCCAAATTTGAAAGGAAGAGTGTCCGGGAGTATGTCAATCAACTTGGAGGTATCAACAGGTTCACCTTCCTTGCAACAAATCTCTCTTATCTCAGCAATGCGATATTGTTTTCCTTCGAGGTAATAGATTTTCAACATAGGAGCCCTAACATAGCTGGGGGCTTGGAGATGATCACTCAGGATAACATAAACAGGGATCTGAAGTCGCTGGTATTGTTCAAGAACGAGACCAATATCATTTTTGAAAGTTGATGCCGAGAGGATATTTATTGCCAAAGTTGGAACTTGATCGTTGAATTTCTGAGCGTCATAGGATGATAGACGATAGGGAATTTCCAGATCCTTGAAAAAGGAGATATCAAACTGGATATCCACTTTCTCTCCGTCAATCAAAAAATAATGGTGAAGGTTCCATAATGTCCGGCTTTTTGGAAAGTTAGTGGAAAGGACATCGTAGAGAAATTGATTTCGTCAGAATGGGGTTCACTCTCTCTTCTGCCTAGCCGTGGTTGGTGATCAATGTTTTCATCATCTGTTTCGGATGGCTTGTGTCTCGAGCCAATGTTTACGGCAGGCTGAGTCATTATTTACATATAAAGTCGGTTTCCTGTAAACATTTGGTATTCAGGTCTTTTTGAGCTTATCATTATGGGAAAACCCAAAATTTTGGTCAAAATGTCAATACTATCGTAAGTTCACATGTAAGCCTAGGCTCCACTGGACGGGCTCCAAAAAATCCTCCCGCTGGTTCGAACATTCAGCATCTTTACATGGAACATGTTCCGAAATTCTCAAAACATGCAACAAATAAAGTTCATATGTCATGAGCAAAATTCATACGATCGGTTCAATTGTCAATCCGATAGGGACATTTCTGATTATTGTTGTTGCGGGTGTCCTGATAGCCCAGAGGGTGGGATATGAATCAGTGGTGATCACAGTTTCAATTGTTCTTGGTGCAATTGTAGGGTTCCACCAGTTGGTGAATGCAGGGAGAAGGTATGAGTTTGATGAATCCTATGAAGAAAAAATCAAGGAAGGACAACGGAAACTTGTTATGGAGTTGTTTGGAGAAGATTTTGAAGATGATGGGAAGTAGGTACAAGCTTGGAGACAGTGTTCTTCTGTTTCACAGTGAGAAGGACAAATGGCTGGTTCAGATTGGGAATCGTGATTTTCATTGCAAATTTGGGAAGATTGATTTGGGATCCATTGTAGGAATGGAACCTGGAGAGACCGTAATATCTTCGAGGGGGGCAAAGCTGCGAGTTTTGGATCCGACCATGGAGGATTGGATACGGAACATGAGCCATAAAAGTCAAATCATCTATGAAAAGGATGCAGCGATGATCGTATTCTTGGGAAATATCAGGTCGGGTTCTGTGGTATATGAGGCAGGGACAGGATCCGGGAGTTTGACAAGTGTTTTGGGGCACATTGTGGGTCCAAGCGGAAAAGTGATTACACATGAGGTTCGGAAGGAGGCCCATGAAGCTGCAAAGGAGAACATTGGGAAGGTTGGGTTGACAAACATTGAATTTCATTTGACAAATGTGGAGAATGGATTTGTCGATGGGACTTGTGATGCGTTGGTGCTGGACATGGGGAATCCTTGGTCAGT
>JALUTL010000050.1:0-1117 GCA_027016475.1 Candidatus Heimdallarchaeota archaeon | reverse complement strand
TTGGTCAGTTGTTCAGCATATACCTAAGGTATTGAGAAAGGGGGGGAAGTGCGTGATTTTTCTTCCGACATTCAACCAGCTGGAAATCACGGTTGGGGAGTTAAGAAGGCATGGATTTGTTGAAATAAGGGTTCAAGAGCTGATTGGTCGAGAAATCCAAGTCAAGGAGAGTGCTACAAGGCCGGCAACCCGAATGATTGGGCATACAGGATTCTTGATTGATGCCCGTTTTGTTGGAATTGTGCCCATGTAGTGTAAAAAAACGGGGATCAGGCTGTATTGATGGGCATTTTCTTAAGACAGGAAATCAATCAGAAATAGACAATGAACATATCTGAGATATTCTATACGATCCAGGGCGAAGGAATGTTTCTTGGGGTTCCAAGTATTTTTGTTCGAACCTCAGGGTGCAACCTTCGATGTTCTTGGTGTGATACGCCATATACCAGCTGGAAACCTGAAAAAAATCTGATGGATATAGGATTCATTCTTGACGAAATTGAATCCTATGGAAATTGCAGGCATATTGTTGTTACAGGGGGAGAACCGTTGATACAAAAGGATATAGTTGAACTGGTTGATGAGCTCAAGAGACGGAACAAATTTGTCACAATAGAGACCAACGGAACAGTGTTTGCTCCAGTTGATGCCGATCTCTTCTCTATAAGTCCGAAGTTACGCAATTCAAATCCAAAAGGGAAATGGATGGTACTTCATGACGAAAAACGAATCAATGTACCTGTACTGAAGAGGCTGCTTCAGTTTGTCAATGATGCCGATAAGCTTTATCAATTGAAATTTGTTGTCGAAGGTGATAATGATATGAATGAAATTCAAAAGTTGGTTGAGGATCTTTCATCAGCAGGAATCAAGATCAGAAATGAATCCATAGTATTGATGCCGCAGGCAAGGACAAAGGAAGAGTTGGAGAAAGGATATTTGACAGTGATAGAATTGGCAAAAGCATATGGATACAGGATGACACCAAGATTCCATATTGATGTTTGGGGGTCGAAAAGAGGGGTATGATTCCAAAGGAAATAGTGGTTGAAGGATCTAGACCCCCTAGTGTTTCACAAGGAGATCTAGAGCGGAGAATTGGATCCATAGATTAGGA
>JALUTL010000049.1 GCA_027016475.1 Candidatus Heimdallarchaeota archaeon | reverse complement strand
CAGTAGATAATTCTAAGTATTTTCCTGGCCCATTACCGCCAAGTAAAGAATCCGAGGTTTGGAAATCCACTCTAAATATTTGATTTGCAACTTTAAGAAATTGGATTGACTGCCCTTTATGCCCCCTGTATAATGTTATGGTCACCGCACCTGTAGCGCCTTCATTAGAATACCCTAAACCAGTCATGTGCTCCTCGTAAAGGGTAGTAGAAGTAGTTATAGGTTTAAAAAGCGTATCAACAACGTTTCCTTCAAACACCCATGTATCTGCCTGATTAACAGAACCAGAACCTCGCATTACTAATGCATAGTAGTTAAACTGCAAAGCGCCTCTAAAGTCGTTATTTTTTATAACGATGTTCGTTGGATAGTAATCAGTACCGCCAGCAGCACGAGCTATTGTAACACCTGACTTTAGCCTCGGCGTTGACTCTGTACTGATAAATCTATTATTTTGTATAACTACATTATCTATATTACTGCTCTCATATATATAAATACCAGTACTATATTGGTCAGTCCCGGTGACATCACCTACATTTATAAAGGTATTGCCCTCTATCGTAACATTCTTAGACCAACTATAAACATGTATCCCACTCATGTCCTTTGTAGGAGCACGCATACCAACGTTTTCAAATATATTATTGGCAATGACTACATTTCTAACGTGGCCAAGCTTTATTGCAGGATACTTTATGTTAGCTACATAGTTATTAGCAATAACTACGTTTTGCACAGCATCAGGAATCAAAGCACCCAACCAAATACCAACAGTACCTGTATCAGTTTTGGCGTCGTTATAACCGTTATGGTAGTTTCCAATATAATGCAGACCATCCACATGAACACTGTCTCCTATATACAGAGTCTTCCCTGTATTAAGCAGGTAGTTATTTAGAATATTAACATTATATACGTATGTCTGGTTCTGACCAGCTCCACCTTGTTCCATCGCGAAAGGGCCTTTTGGGTTATTTGGGTTAGAGCAATAACGAAAAGAATTATTATAAACATAGATATCCTTTATTGTACAATCATAATAAGGACGAAGGAAAAGACTCGTTTGAGCTATACTATCAAAAGAGCAATTATATACATACCAACGTTCACTATTATGATTATTGTATGCCTCTAACTTTAAAAGAACACCATCAAATTTTGTATTACGAACTACAACATTTATTCCATTCTCAATGGTTATTGAACCATAATTTGTTGTAGATAACTTATTCTGTGCCTCAAATTCGCAGTTTTCTATTAAGACATTCCTATTGTTAAAATTAGGTCCTGTGCCAATTAAATTAAAAGATGAATGGTTTAGTATTTTAACATGGCGCATAATAAAACCATCTACATCCTTTCCCCCCTCATCAAATACATTATAAGAGCCATTAACATTATCTATGATTAAATTTTCAATGACAATATTTTTGGCTGAGCCTCGAAAAGTTAATAAAGATCCAGTGAAGCCATTTTTCCGTTTTATTACGGTATTTTTGGACCCAATAATTTGTAAACTGTCACCGATATTTAATGTTGAACCTATTATAAAAGTACCATCGCCAATATAAACTTTGCCTTTTTTACCTAATAGATTATTCAAGATAGTCGCATTATCTTTGTATCCATCACCTAACGCGCCATAACTTTCCGCTACAAAGACATTTTTATTTTGCTCATTTTTATATAATCCCACACTATCCATTCCTGACAAATTCGCATCCCCAAAAACTTTTAAATAAGAGCTCCGCATGGTATCTATGGTGGGTTGTTTTAAGGTAATTTCATTCGCCTGATTTTGTGTGAGATATTTTTCATCCGGTAGATTATTCATATTACCACCAGAGCCAATATAGGAATCCAATAATGG
>JALUTL010000048.1 GCA_027016475.1 Candidatus Heimdallarchaeota archaeon | reverse complement strand
CTGTAATATTTGTATACCCTGCACTTTCCGCTTCAAGTATTCGGTCGATTAATTGATTTATGGGAACCCGTTCCCGGGCACGTTTAATCAAATATGGTTTTGTGTTGAAAAGCACAATTGCATATTCATCATGGGCCAAATGGTAAGCCATAACCGCAACAGCAAGTGCAGCAGTAGTAAAACGTTCACCGAACAGAGACCCAGAAGTATCAAAAATCAACACCCCTGATTTCGTTTTTTCCCTTTTCTCCAAGGCTACAATATTGTCGTAAGTAAGGTAACCAGTTTCCATGAAATTTTCCAATGTGGCCTCTTCATCAAAATCATCTGCATCTGGGGAATATTCGGTTTGTATCCAAATGTTCCCACGAAGACCTCTGCCAATAATTCCTTCTGATACCTTCAAGATACTCCGACGTGCAAGACGCTTAAAAATCGGCTTCGCTTTTTCACTCATTGATCCACGTAACATGAAAAAAAGATTTGGTGCACTGTTGTCACCTGAAGCAGCTCGTCTACCGAGGAGTTGAAATCCTTGAGGACTTTCCATTGCATCAGCAACAGCTGCGGGATTTGATATAGCTAATCCTTGAATAGCAGGCATATTTTCAACTTCGATCGCCTTTTCAGCTGATTCCCGAATGGTCATAAAATCCATTCCCTTTGATAACTGATGGTATTTCATTGGATTCCGACGGCCACGGACAATTTCTGCTTCGAGTAGCTTTTTCTTGTCCATTTTCCCTCGAAATGAGGGCATTCTTTTCATGAGTTCATCAGAGAGCTGATCCCAGCTCCCTTCACTCAGAAAAAATTTTCATCCTCTAGGATCTCAAGGATGATATCACTTAACACATCCTCGATTCGACGTTCAATCCCATCCTCCAACTCTACCTTTGTAGCCAAAGCCATGACACCTGCTTCAATCCAAGACTCTCTTTGTTCAGCATCCATGAATCGTAACAGGCTGGCGAAATCTATTGCTCCTCTGATTGAACTACCCCGTCGTAAGTCTGGCCAATTCCGGGTTTGACGAGTAATTTTCACCACAACTCTTACAATATCATCATTTGTCAATCCCGAACGGATTTTCACAATTTCCTGTTCTTCCTCTTCACTTTGATACTCCAATCGAACCCAAGCAAAACGATCTTTCAATGCTTCACTTAATGGAGTTGTTGCCACAAATTCCTGCGGGTTCATTGCACTTATAATATAAAAACCATCAGCGCTTTTTACCGAACCCAATTTAGGAATGATAACCTGTTTCTCATCCATTGCTGACAATAGTACATTCTGTGTTCCTTCAGGCATACGATTCAATTCATTCAAAAACAAGATTGCACCTTTCTGCATTGCACTGACAAGAGGACCCACAACAAATGATTCCCATGTGTAACCTTTTTGCATAACCATAGGAGGGTCAAAATGGCCAACAAGGCGGGCCGCATTGTAACGTTCATCGCCATCAACTCGCTCCAAATTTTGTGAAAAATAACTTGCAATAGCATGTGCCAAGGTAGTTTTTCCAACACCGACATCACCTTCCAATAATAGATGTTTACCTGCTAGCTTGGCAGCCAGACATTTTCTCAACTCCACTTCCCTACCTACTATATTGAAACGAGTTTGGATTTCCTTTATCATCTCATCTAATTTAACTTGTTCTGTCATCATATATCATTCCTCAAAACAAAGTAACATTCTATAATAATCAAGAGACCGTTTTTAAAAAACTCAACCTTATGAACACTCAAATTCTCAAAACATTGAATTACTCACAATAAAGCTTTATATCCTCAAATATCCCCATTTTACCATCATTGCCGTAGTTGAATGTGTTGAAAAATTAAATGCTGGCATTCATTAATCC
>JALUTL010000047.1 GCA_027016475.1 Candidatus Heimdallarchaeota archaeon | reverse complement strand
TGGCTGGAGCCTAAAAATCCAAACCTCTCTGATGATCCTTATGCCTAAGGCCTGCTTGAAATTCAAGTCTCTTTCAATGAAACCTGATGAAAGAGGAGAAAGAAGAACAAATCCAATCAGGTTCTTAAGCTCCTTGTTGTAATCAAACACAAGGCGAAATCCCTTATACCTTTCACGGTGAAGACCTAATGGAGTAAGCAAATCGAACGGATGAAGTAACAAAAAGACAATTGTTCCAAAAATGGCTGTTGCCAACCCAAGGATTATTTGAGAGTTTAAGAAAAAAAGCGATGAAACAAGTAAGGCTGAAATCAAAACTAAAACCTTCATCACCGGATTTGAACTTAAATAACTCAAGGTCGAACCGGAAATGCTTTCGTTGATTATTTCGAATTCATTTTTCCGGTATTCTTCTATAAGTATCATCAAATTAACTATTCTTGGCCAAAAATAAGATTTCCCATTATCAAATTTTACTTCAAAACTAATTATTTTGTAAGTCTAGATTTTTTCAAAGCAACGCTTTCTTGTTTCGCTTAAGCCAAGACAGGAATGCAGGTGAATTTGTAATGATCTCTCTTTTGCCTTTTCCAACAAATGCTTGAATGGCTTCCCTGACCAATACGACTGCATGATCGGCATAATGGGTCTCCTCATATTGTGCAACATAGGCGAAGAAGTTGTCTATATGCTTCTCCTCATTCCGTTGCAGAAGTTCCATAATCAGACCACCCATCAAGGCAAATTGTGCATCTATCTGCTTTGGAATTTCATAGGGTTGACCTTCCAATATATCTTTGGGATCTGGGAGTGTATCCCTATAGTTGAGAAATACAATAAACTGTTGGGCCGCAACATCTCCAATCGTTCCTTTTACTGCCTTCAGATAAAGACTGAAATCTTCGTCCCTCAATGGTCGCAATCGAGAAACGAATTCCCATGATCTTGGTGTTGGAAAAGCATTCTGATTGGACTGCGGATTAAACTTCATCAAGAGATCCGGTGTAAATCTGATGAATGAAATGATGTAAGGGTCAATATTCTGTTCCCAAGCCCATTTGATCCATTCTTCTACATCAACTTGGATTTCGAAATGGGTGAACCTGTTTGAAAGTGCAGTCGGAAGCCTATATGCTACTGATCTGTCGGTGGTTCGGTTTCCCGCAGCTATGACGATCCATCCCTCTGGAAGACGATAGTTTCCTATTCTACGATCTAAAACCAATTGATAGGCTGAAGCCTGAACGCTGGGTGGAGCAGCATTAATTTCATCCAAAAACAAGATTCCCGGATCTTCATCAGGATCAGGCAGAAAATCAGGAGGTAACCATACTGCCTTTCTAGAATCCTTGTCGACCATGGGCAAGCCTCTCAAATCCACAGGATCCATAAGAGGCAATCGTAAGTCTATTAGTTTCATTCCATGCTCTTTTGCGAATTGCTTGACAAGAGATGACTTTCCTATTCCTGGCGGCCCCCAAAGAAATATCCCTTGAGATTCCGCGATGGAAAGGTCGTTGACCAGCACTTGGAGCATTCTTTTGACCTGTGAAATAGTCGCTTGGGGAAATGATGAGGGATTTAAAGAATCTTGACCCTTTGCCATCTATAAGATTCTACTATCTGATCATATTTAATTGTATGCTCATTACCCATAGTGTTATTTTTCTTTTCACAATCCGCAGAATTCTATATTCATCAACCCCAATATATATTAATCCATCACACCCACATCGGAGTTCAACGTCAGCGTTTTTAAGGGACAGCCTATGCAAGTATCATATGGTGACAATGAACGATCGGGTTGTCATTCTTTTCGTCAACCTTTATGTTGTAATTCTTTTGCTGATAACAGAGTTTTTGGCTCGAACTCAGAGA
>JALUTL010000046.1 GCA_027016475.1 Candidatus Heimdallarchaeota archaeon | reverse complement strand
AAAAAATGATCTAAATTTGACATGTTTGTTTATTTCCTACTAACAACATTCTATGTCCCACATATTTCCGTTCAGTCATTCAAAATCTATTTATCTTCATTTCCGATGATGGGGTAATGCACCACGAGAAGAGCATTGTTGTTTCAAACCTTTCTTTTTCTTATGATCAGGAACAACTGTTCCGTCAAGTCAGCTTTTCAATCAATGAAGGAGAATGGTTTACCATCATGGGAAAGTCTGGTTCAGGCAAATCAACATTGCTTTTTCTCCTTTCGAGTCTAATCGATCCCAAAGAGGGAGAAATCATTGTGAATGGAACAAATATCGCATGTGCGACCCGAAAGGAACTGAACAACTTTAGACTGAATCAAATAGGGATTATGTTTCAGGACTATAGCTTCCTGCACTAAATGGGTTTGAAAACGTAGAGTTACCCTTGGCTCTTGGACGTGTTCCAAAGAGGGAGAGAATTGAAAGGGTAAAAGATTTGTTTTCCCAATTCGGCATTGAAGAATGCCTTGAAAAATATCCTCTCCAAATGTCTGGTGGGCAACAACAGAGAGTTGCTTTGGCCAGAGCCTTTGCAAATTCACCAAAAGTATTGTTTGCAGATGAACCAACTGGATCGTTAGACATAGAACCGAGAAAGAGTTGTTAATGTATTTGAGACAACTTAATCAGGATGGGTTGACAATTGTTTGTGCTTCCCATTCGGAAATAGTGAAAAATTATTCAACAAGGGTCATTGAAATTGAAAAGTTACAAGAAGGTAATCTGTCTGTGGAGATGGACAAATGATCTTTCATTTTTTCCATTCTCTGAAGTTCATTAGGCGGTATTCTCGTCTGTCATTTCTCTTTGTTCTTGGTTTAGTTGTTTCGTTCTCACTCGTTGTAGGATTAACTTCTTCTGCATTCAAGTATCAAAATGATGTCATTGAGGCCTTTGATGTCTATACTGACAAGCTTACCATAATTGAGAGAGGAGTGACATTCATCAATGGTCTGCCCATCAACAGTGTGATACAAACAAGTGATGTTTTGAAAATCAGCGCGATGGAGGGAATTAAGTCATGGGCGGAATTGGATTGGGACCCTGTATCGGATACTGGCTTCTCTTCGTTTGGTAATATACTCATAGGAGTTGGGAACGGAAGTTTTCAGTCTCCTGCCTATGATTACGTTCTTGGTGTCGATCTTGAGCAAGGTTCAATGCCACAATTCAACAAATCTGAAGTTGCAATAGGTAAAGACACCAGTTACTTTTCCAGAGGAGAATGGATCGGCTCAGAAATCATGATCAATGAACGACCTTTGACAGTTACTGGAATTATCAAGCAAAAATCCGTTGTAGCTGGAAAATATGTAATCACATCCCTTGTCGAATTTCAAAAATTAATGAAATCAAACCAGTCAATCAGCATGATGGTTATATCAGCAGAAGATGGATATTCTCTGGAACAGTTGGAGAAAGAAATAGAGGAAAATTTTCCGCATCTGAATGCGTTGAACCAAACTGAAAGGGACATCATGATGCATGACCTGATGGTGGCCATTCAAGACTACACCAACTATGTGGCATTCCTCTCCTTTCTCTCTGCGTTGGTTATCATATTAGTGTTGAATCAATTGTCCCTTCAGATACGGAGAAGGGAAATTGGGATCAAAAGGGCTATTGGTGCATCTGAAGAATTTCTCATTGTTGAATTTACTCTTGAGAATCTGCTCCTGACTGGATCGAGTTATTTATTGGGAATCGGAATAGGGATTTTGACTGCGAGTTACGGCCTTTTCAAGGTCTACAGGTTTACGATTTCAGAGCAACTGGAATTTCTGAAGGACATGACCATAGCAAACTCATTGTCCTACTATATCATTTT
>JALUTL010000045.1 GCA_027016475.1 Candidatus Heimdallarchaeota archaeon | reverse complement strand
ATACTTCTGCCCAAATAATGCTGATGAAGATTGCTGAAAACGGGATTGCAAAAATAAGCATAATGGTCATTGCTGGAGAAAAAAAAGTACCAACAATAACAGCTCCAAGAATTATGGCAATTCCGGTAGAAAAGAAAAATTTTACGGCAGGTGGAGCACCATTCCTCTGATAATAGTCTGGTGTAATTCGGATCACTTCAGCTGCATAGGGATTTGACTTCAAGAACTGATCGAGTTTTTGTTCATTCTTTGTCATTATTTCATCATCCCAAAAGTCTCCAAGTTAAAACTTCCTCTCATGTGTGTGTAGTATGCGTCGCGTGAAGAATATAGTCCCTACTCACAAGATACCTATCGAAACTTACTCGGATAAAACCATCAAGCGGATTATCAAAATCAATGATAATAAAATAATTTAAGACGATAATTGTGGTTACCGAGAAATTTACGGTTAGATAAAGAAGAGGATTCTGGAACCCCTCAAATGCAAATCCACCCCATAAAATGATTGATGCAATGATATAGAATACTCTGAGCATTTGGGGCATGCTTTCCGCCATTCGATTGATTCTTTTATTTCTCGCAATGGAGAGGGTTTCATATGTGGAAATAATGGATGAAAACACTATTTCATCTCTACCTGAAACAAGCTTGATGGAATCAATTAATCTTTGGATTCCTAAAAATTCCTTGCCCGGAAGGCTGGATTCAAATCGACGACTGTGTATAAGCTCATCACGCAATACTGAATTAATGTATGCGACAAGTGAGGCCCTCATCCTATTAGATTCCTTAAGACTATCGAAATAATCCGCTGAATTCCAGAGGGTGATGATGGCCTCATTCTGTTGACTGACTGCCTGTTCTGTCTCCTTGAAGTTTGACCAAACATTACTGAGGATAAATGCCGAAATAAGTGCATAGATGGTTCCTATAGCACCAACCACATCCGAATCGCGTATCTTGATCAGATTATCCAAAATAAAGTGGAATTGGAAGAAAAGCAACAATCCGATTAGAAGGGACCCTCCAACAAGTAAAATGATTTGAATAAGAATTAGCCTTTCTGAACGATCCATGATCTTGGTAAGTTGCCAGCATATAAATTCCTGCCGAGTACATTGCTCAATTTTTCCAAAATGACAACTGGCTTAGCCAAATGTTGCCATTTTCCCTAAAAATTTAGAGGCTAGGGGTTCCTTTACTTCAAATCCGGCTTTTTTTAGGGCATTCGCAACCACTTCAATGATGTTCTTGTTCATTGGCTTTTCTAACCATAGTTTCTTAACTCGTTCTCTACCAAATTCATCTTTTCCATAATACATTTCGATCACAAAATCACCATCACCATCTCTAATATCAATTTGAACTTTTTTTACGAAATATTCCAAACCGTTTAAGTCAAATGACCTTACCCAAGTCATTCCAAATAGGCAATTCCACTTAACCAACCTTTCCTTATTAATCAATAGGGCTTGAAGCATGTTGGGATAAAGGATGAAATCATGGAATACAATGGACAAATAAATGATCACTCCAATAATTAAGATTACAATTGTTCCAGATCCAATAATTTTCCATAATATCGGTGCGTCTGGATTGGAAATCGATACATATAATGTCACAACAAAAACGGTTCCAACAATTATCAATGATATTGCAAAGATTAGTTTTGGAATGATTGTGATTTGGGATCTCGAATAATATCCTGGAGTGATTCTAATAACCTCTACGAAATCCGGATTCTTTTTCTTGTATCCTTCTAATTTTCGTTCTGCTACCGAGTATAAAATCCCTTGTTCAACCATTTATAATTCATTTATCACTACAAGCTAAAAAAATTCTTCTGACACTCCTCAAACAACTGGTCAATTCATGAAT
>JALUTL010000044.1:16580-17245 GCA_027016475.1 Candidatus Heimdallarchaeota archaeon | reverse complement strand
ATAAAGGGTGTTCGCCAGTTAAGGCATTGGAATACAGTCGGATACACTGTATAATCCTATGGCAGAGCGACCATTTTTTGCGCAATTTTTATATGTACCGGGGATAATTCAAATGACGAAAACGGCCGGAAAATGAAAAAAGTGTTTTTTAGTTAAGATTTTTGAAAAAATCACTTGACTTTTCAGAAATAACACCGATAATTGAAAATCCACTAAAAAGACACCTATAGCCAGAAAAAAGAAAAGAAACAACGCAAGAACAGGACAAACCCATCACGCCAGAAATCGATTATACCAATAATAGCAACATTATCGATATTATCAATATTAACAGCACATAATTTACTCAAAAGAAACGAGAGAAACCAAGAAATGACAAGATAGAAAAAAAGGATTAAAACGATTTAACAAAATATATCGACATAATCGATAATCAGAAGTTTTTGGGAATTATCTTTTCTGTAAGAGGTCTCTTAACAGGCACATAGCCCTCATGAGACAGACGATTGGCTATTTCTTCAACAGCAATTTTTGCATGTTCTCTCCCATTTTCAATAAATACTGCATTCGTGTGTTTCCCAAATCCAGCAGACCCAACAAGGAAAACTCCATCTACATTGCTCTCATATTTTTCAGTAAGGTCTGCGATCCCATCCGAATCATAC
>JALUTL010000044.1:15149-16570 GCA_027016475.1 Candidatus Heimdallarchaeota archaeon | reverse complement strand
TTTTATTGTTTCCTTGGGTTCGGGATGCTTGTGCACGAGCGTTACTTTTGCGCCATGACGATAAAGATCCAATGATGCCTCAGCTCCAGAATTGCCAGCACCAATTACAACAACTTCTTTTCCAAAAAATGGATGCGGCTCGGTATAATAATGGCTAACATTTGAGCCGTCCTCACCAGGAATACCACCTAGACCGCGAGGGTTGTCAAAATAACCTGTTGAAAGGACTATGTAACTTGCTGTAAGAGTAAAAGGAATGGTTTTGCCACGATGTTCATGGACACCCTCTACAACAAAACCCCCCTCTTTTCCAGATATTTTTATTACAGTATGATGAAGACGAACATTGAGCTGCTCATTTTTTGCAACAAGCCTGTAATAGTCCAATGCCATTACCCGTGTTGGCTTTTGGGCAGTCGATGGAAAAGGATGCCCTCCAATTTCGAGAAGATCTGCTGTTGTGAAAAAGGTCATGTTTGTAGGAAAACGGTAAATTGAGTTGACTAATACTCCTTTCTCCAAAATAGTGTACGAAACTCCTTTTCGCTTCGCCTCTATCCCAGCAGCCAATCCTACTGGGCCTGCACCGACGATGATTAAATCAAAATGGGTTTTCATTAGGCTTCCTCCTTACTTTTCCATGGTTTTTTGATCGGCAACTATTAAAAAAGAATCTATAGGAGTAAGTAAGACAACATTGGTTCTAATTTTGAAATCATACCCTTAAATTGTTAGCAACCTTTGATTTTATGTGATTACTGAGCGAATGGCAATTTTTTCACCCTATATTGTTGATGGAAAGGTGGATTACGAAAAGTTGAAGAACGACAGTCAAGTCATGTCGTTTATCAAAAACATTGAAACAACCAATATCATATCAGATAATTACCAAGAAAAACTTGCCTTTTGGTTGAATGCATATAACCTGCTTACGATCAAGTCGGTATTGGAAAATCTAGAAAACAATCCACATTGGGAGGGGAATACTAATTTATGGAGAAAAATCAGGTTTTTTGTTCTTAAAAGGCATAAAGTTGCAGGCAGAAAGATCAATTTGTATGATTTGGAGAACAAGATACTGAGGAAGAAATTCAATGATCCAAGAATTCATTTTGCCATTAATTGTGGAAGTATAAGTTGCCCCGTGCTCCCTTCAAAGTTGTTTGACCCAGAGACATTAGAAGAGGACTTGGAAGAACTGACAATGCAATTCATCAATTCCAAGGAAATAGAGTATGATGAGGGCAATGACATTCTTTATATCAGCAAAATTTTTGAGATGTACAAATCCGACTTTGGAGGCAGGGATGGGATCATTGAATTCATAACCCGATATCGGAAGTTGCGTGGAGTTAACAAGCACACGAAAATTGTGTTCAAGCCATATAATTGGCAAGTGAATTCAGTTGGACAATCCATGT